>NZ_JCBANN010000019.1:0-77867 GCF_059761975.1 Achromobacter sp. 46006 | reverse complement strand
CGTCGCGGCCGCGCCGCCTGAAGGCGCCCGCCGGTGCGACACCGGCGCGGCGCGGCAAGGCCTGATCAGGCCTTGTTGTAGCGTTCGGCGCTCTTGAGGATTTCCTCGTGGGCGGCGTCAACGCCCTTCCAGCCCTTGACCTTGACCCACTTGCCCTTTTCCAGGTCCTTGTAGTGCTCGAAGAAGTGCTGGATGCGGGCCGTGTCTTCGGCCGGCAGGTCTTCGTACGACTTGATGTTGCGGTACGGGGGGTAGAGCTTCTCGATCGGCACGGCCAGCAGTTTGGCATCGCCGCCGGACTCGTCGTCCATTTCCAGCACGCCGATGGCGCGGCAGCGCACCACGGCGCCGATCTGGATCGGGAACGGGGTCAGCACCAGCACATCGGCCGGGTCGCCGTCTTCCGACAGGGTCTGCGGAATGTAGCCGTAGTTGCACGGATAGTGCATGGCCGTCAGCATGAAGCGGTCAACGAAGATCGCGCCCGATTCCTTGTCGACCTCGTACTTCACCGGATCGGCGTTCATGGGGATCTCGATGATCACATTGAAGTCTTCCGGCAACTTCTTGCCGGGGGACACGCGGTCATAACTCATGATTGAACCTTGTCAGTCTGAAAGAGGATCAAAGCGAACCGTCGTCCTTGAACGGCGGTTTGGTGGTCGGCATCGGCACGGCGGCCGGCGTGGCCGGCACGGGCGCCGACGGCTTGGCTGCGGCAGGGCTGGCCGGCGAATAGGTGGGCACGGGATTGTCGAATGCCGCAGCCGGGATCGGCGCGCTGTCGAAATATTCGTCGATGTCGGACGTGCCGCCCGCCAGCGGCGCCTCTTCGGGCGCCAGCGCGCGCGCCTGCTGTTCCTTGCTGAGGCGGGCATCCGGGTCCAGCACGTAGTCCGAAGCGGACGCCGCCACGGCGGGCGGCAGGGAGGGATAGTCGCCACCGATTTCGGCATCGCCATCGGACAGCCCCACCGCATAGCCGCCTTCGGCGTCCAGGCGGTAAGGATCCGAGCCGGTGTCGGCGGCCGGCAACGCGGCATCGGCGGCCAGCACCGGCAACGCCATGCTGGCGGCGGTTGCCAGGCGCCAATGGCGCACCGCGTCGGCCGGGCGGTCGAGGCGATCGTACAGGCTGCCCAGCAGCGCATGGGTCTGGGCTTCATTGCGGCGCGACAGGCTGCGCAGCAGATAGCGCTCGGCCTGGCCCCAGAGCTGGCCGTTCAGGCACAGCATGCCCAGCGCGGTCAACAGATCCGGGTCGGTAGGACGCTGTTGCAGCCAGGTCTCGGCCTTGGCCAGGCGGCGCGACACCTGCGCGGCATCGCAACGGGCATAGGCAGCCACCAGGGCGGGATTGAACTTCACGGCGATGGCGGCCTCGAGCACCTTGGCCGCTTCGCTGGCCTCGCCCGCCGCCTCGAACGCGGCGGCGCCCGCCAGCGCGATTTCGGGCAACAGGCGTTCTTCGGACTTCAGGTCTTTCCAGACCGCGCGCCACGCGTCGTTGGCGGCACCCGCGCGCAGCCGCGCCGCGCCCGCCACGTCGATCAGGTGGTCAGCTTCGCCACGGGCCAGCGCATTGCGCCGCAACAGGCCACGGGCCAACGTGAAGACCTGCTCGTCATGCCGCAGGGCGGTATGCGCGCGCAACAGCAGGCGCATGGTATGCAGATGGCGCGCACCGCCATCTGCCAAGGGCGACAGCGCCGCCAGGGCGCGTTCGGGACGCCCCTGGTCCAACAACATGTCGGCCGAGACCGTCGCGGTGGCTTCCACCAGGCCGGGGTCGGTGCCGGCCTGTTCCTGGGCGGTCGCCAGCAGGCGGTCGCGGCGGTCGAATTCACCCAGACCATGCGCGGCACGGGCGGCCGACAGCGCCGCCAGCACGCGGCGGCTCTGAACCTTGGTCTGATCGAGCAACTTGTTCAGATCTTTTTCGGCGTGCGAATAACGGCCTTCGAGCAGCCCGATCCAGCCGCGTTCGAGCAGTTCGTGATCACGCGCCTGGGCGCGCTTGCCGCGCCAGGCACGCACGCGATCGGGAATGGCCAGCAACCAGGCCAGCAGGCGCAGGCCCACGTACAGCACCACGAATGCGGCCACGATCAGCAGCACGGCCAGCGTCAGCGACATCGAGATGCGCCAAGGCCAGACCAGCAGCAGCACATTGCCGGAATGGGAACGCAGCACCACCGCCAGGGTGACGGCGATGACGGCGAGCAGCAGAGTCCAGAACCAGGTACGCATGGGCCTTAGTCCTGGTCGCTGGTCTTGAAGCCGGCGGCACGCAGCGCGGCCACGGCGTTCAGGCTGTCGGACACGTCGGGCATGCGCACCGCGATGTCGGTCTGCGCCAGTTCGCGCGCCAGATTCCGGGCCGCGACGGTGTCGGGCGAACGGTTGTCGAAGTACTTGGCCAGCGTGGTGCCGACGTTGTCGAGTTCGCTCTTCCAGACCGTGGGCTGGCGCATCAGCATGGCCAGTTGCACCGTCAGCAGGCGCTGGCGCAACGTGCCACGCACCTGGTCGGCCTGTTCCGGCGACAGCAGCAGCGCGGCCGGTTCGTCGACGCGCTGGATGGTGATCAGGCCACCCAGTTCATGCGCCAGCGCCGAGCCGGCGCGACCAGGCCAGGACGCCACTTCTGCGCGCCAGCGCTGCCACCAGGGGGCGTCCGCCGGCAGCGCGGCTTGCGGATCGACCGCCACCGGCGCGGGCGCCGAGGGAGAGGCCTCGCCCGCCGGCGCGATGCCGGGCGCGGCGGCGTCCGGCACCAGCAGCGGCGCCTTGCCGATCAGCGAAACAAGACGCTCGATGCGGGCCGACTGCGCGGGAATGTCGACGGTGGACACGGCGCGCAGGCGGTCCAGGTCGCCATTGATCGCCTGCTGCAGGCTGGAAAAGCGCGGGCGGTCGGCACGGGCCAGGCGCGATTGCGCCGTTTCCAGCGCAACGATGGCATTGGACACATTGCCAGCCAGACGCAGTTGCTGGCTGCCGATGGTCAGCAGGCGTTCGACGTCGTTGGCCAGCAGTTCATCGCTGGCGCTGTCGTTGAAGTTCTGCCAGGCCTGTTGCAGGGCGTCGTACTGGCTCTGCGTCTCGCGCACGCTCTGCTCGAGGTCGGCCAGGCGGCGGGCCTGGGCCTGCGCCAGGGCCAGGGCCTCGCGGGTGTCCTTGCGCGCCTGGGCCACGTCGGTCGTCAACGTCTCCAGGCGCGAAGCGACCTCTCGGCCGGCGCTCACGAACTGGGTACGTTGCTTCCATAGGGCGTAGCCCAGGCCCGCGGCCAGCAGGATGACGATGATGAGGGCGGTCAGCAGCGGGCCGCTGCTCCGCTTGGCCGCGCGGGCCTCGACGGCATCGGCCGGAGCCGATGCGGGGGCGCTGGCGCCCGGGGCGGCCGCTTGAACGGCCGGATCGGTAGCGAGAGTCTTGTCTGTCATGACGCGATTGTATTCGGTGTCCGTCCGGTGCAACGAATCAAGCGGCAACAAAAGCCTGGAAAATCGACTCGTCGTTGGGCAAGCAGATTTTTACCACTGCTTGCGGCCCCCTGCCAGGCACGCGCCGGACCAGGGAAGGATGGGTCAGCACGAAGCCGCAATTCGCCCACCAAGCGCCCAGGCCGGCCGTCTGCAGGTGGTTGCGCACAGCGTCGGCGCCCTCGCCGCTGGTGATGAGCCAGGTGGGCTTCACCCCTTGCGCGGCCCACCGGCGCAGGCGCGCGAATTCGGATGCGTCCCATGGCGCCGGCCGCCGCGCGTAGGCTGCATGACGAGTCACGGCAACGCCATGCGCCTGCAACTGGTCGCCGAGCCAATCGCGCCCCTGGGTGCCACGCACCAGCAAGACGCGTGCCGGCAACCGCGGCAGGCCGCGAAGCACGTCCCAGAGCGCCTCGGAATCGTGGCTGGGGGCCTGGTCATCCGGATGCAGCACTGTTGTATTCGCGCCAAAAGCCGGTAACGCGTGCAGTCCAGCGGCGCTGGCCGGACCGACCGTGGCGGCGGCGACAGCCGGCGGCCAGGCCTGTGGAGCGCCAGCTTGCGCCAATTGATCGAGGTAGCACCGCGCGGCGTTGGCGCTGACGAATACCACCAGGTCGAAGTCCGCCGGCCGTGGCAGGCCGGCGTCGGCCGACAGCGGCTGGATTTCGAGGGCCGGCAGGATGCAAGGGGTCCAGCCGGCGCCGCGCAGGCGGTCCGCCAGCGCCTCATTGCGACCGGCGGGCCGGGTCAGGACGGCCACGCGCAGTGCCCGGGCGGCGGCCCCGTCCATCACTCGGGCGCGGCGTCTTGCAGCAGTTCGTCGAGGATGGCCTGGGCGCCGGCATCGAACAGCTCGGCGGCAGCCGCCTCGCCCAGCGCCTGCGCCTGGGCCAGCGGACCGCTGCGTTCGGCGCGCAGCATGCGCGTGCCGTCGGGCGAAGCCACCAGCGCGCGCACGTGCAGGTTGTCGCCTTCGATTTCGGCGTAGGCCGCCAGCGGCACCTGACAGGAACCGCCCAGTCGGCGCGACACCGCACGCTCGGCCAGCGCGATCGAGACAGCGCCGGGATCGTTCAGCGGCGCCAGCCAGGCGCGCAGATCATTGCGGTCGTCGCGGATTTCGATGGTCAGCGCGCCCTGCCCCGCCGCTGGCAGGCAATCGGCCGGATCGAGCAGGCAACGGATGCGGTCGGCCAGGCCGAGCCGGTAAAGGCCGGCAGCCGCCAGCACGATGGCGTCGTATTCGTCGCGATCAAGCTTGGCCAGGCGGGTATCGAGATTGCCACGCAGCGGCTTGACCACCAGGTGCGGAAAGCGCGCGCGGATCTGCGATTCGCGCCGCAGGCTGGAGGTGCCCACCACAGCGCCGGCAGGCAGGTCGGCCAGCGAAGCATGACGATTGGAGATGAAGGCGTCGCGCGGATCGGCGCGATCGAGCACGGCGCACAGCTCGAACGGCGCCTGCAGATCGACCGGCATGTCCTTCAGGCAATGCACGGCCAGATCGGCGCGGCCGTCGAGCAGGGCGTTTTCGAGTTCCTTGACGAAGAGCCCCTTGCCGCCCACCTTGGAGAGGGTGCGGTCGAGGATCTGGTCGCCCCGGGTCGTCAGGGTGAGGAGTTCAACCGCGCACGCCGGATACAGCGTGCGCAGCCGATCGCGCACATGCTCGGCTTGCCACAGGGCAAGCCGGCTGGCGCGGGTCGCGATGACCAAGCGTTGCGGTTGCGACACGTCGCGCCATCAAACGAAGTTGGAGACGATGACCGTCGCAACAACCCCGAGGATGGCCAGCACGAACAGGCCCTGCAGCAGGCTCAGGCCCGATTCGGATTGCTGGGGATCGGCGGATCTACGCAGACTCATGTACGGATTCCTTGGAGGCGGTTTTGCGGCTTGCCAGCCACCGTCCAAGGACAACAACGAGCAAGGCGCCGAAGATTTCTACGCCGATTTTAACCGCAGTGGGCTGGACGCCGAATTGACCTTCGACAAACACGTCCGTAACCAGCATGCCGCCCGCGATCCAGCCTAGCAGCGCCGCGCCGAAGGTCACCACCAGCGGGTAGCGGTCGATCAGCTTGAGCACCAGCGTGCTGCCCCAGATGATGATGGGCACGCTCACGACCAGGCCGAAGATCACCAGGCCGATCTGATGGTCGGCGTGGGCGTTCTGGGCCGCGCCGGCAATGGCGATGACGTTGTCCAGGCTCATCACGAAGTCGGCGATGATGATGGTCTTGATGGCGGCGATGATGGATGTGCCGCCCTTCACATTGCCATGGGCGTCATCCTCGGGCACCAGCAGCTTGACACCGATCCACACCAGCAGCAGGCCGCCCACCACCTTCAGGAACGGGATCGAAAGCAGGGTCAGCGCGAAGGCGATCAGGACCACGCGCAGCAGGATGGCGCCGGCGGTGCCCCACAGGATGCCCTGCATGCGTTGCTTGGGCTCCAGGTTGCGACATGCGAGCGCAATCACTACCGCGTTGTCGCCGCCGAGCAGGATGTCGATGAGGATGATCTGGAATACCGCTGCCCAACTCAGCGTCTGGAAAAACTCAAGCAATTTGAACCCCCGAAGGCATTTATCAAAATAAAGGCCGGCCCCGTGCCGGCCAGCCCGCCGCGCGCCTGGCACGCGGCGGGCCTACTTCAAAACCACTTATTATTGTAGTTCAGCTTTCAGTCAGCTTTCTGGCGCATCAGCAAAACTTTACCGATCGCCAGTACCAGTACCGCGCCCAGCGCCCCGGTCATGAGGGCAAAACTGTGCTGCGTCACACCCAGTGCCGCGTCGATGCGCGCCACCGGTTCCTGCAGGGCCGGGTCGCCCACCAGCAATTCGCCAGCAATGAAGCCCAGCAGCGCCGCGCCCACCCAGACGATGAGAGGGAAGCGCTCGATGACCTTGAGCAGCAGCGTGCTGCCGAAAATCACCAACGGAATGCTGATCGCCAGGCCCAGCACCAGCAGGGTCGTGTCGCCCATCGCCGCCGCGGCCACGGCCACCACGTTGTCCAGGCTCATGACCAGGTCGGCGATCATGATGGTGCGGATGGCGGTCAGCAGATTGCCATGGGTCTTGCCATCGCCCTCTTCCTCGCCTTCCGGCAGCAACAGGGTCACGCCGATGTACACCAGCAGCAGCGCGCCGATGAGCTTGAGCCACGGCAGCATCAGCAGCTTGGCGGCGACCAGCGTCAGCACGATACGCATGATGATCGCGGCGGCCGAGCCAACCACGATCGCTTTCTTTTGCTGCGCCGGCGGCAGCGAGCGCGCGGCCAGCGCAATCACCACGGCGTTATCGCCCGACAGCAGAATGTTGACCCAAATGATCTGGAGCAACGCTAACCAGAATGCCGCTGAACTGAGTTCCATACCTCTCTTTCCTAGGACGTGATCCCCCTAGGACAAACCAAATGAATGGGTGGAAAAGACAAAAAGACGTACTGACCGTCTTGGTGCGAGCCCGACGGCATTCTTGCAGGGTACGTGCTGAATTTCTTTCATTATAGTTTCGTTCAGCTTTCCGTATGTTTCACCGGCCGCATCATGGACACGGGGTTTCCCTAGGAGCGGCAAGGCACGAGCAAAAAAAAGGCCCGCCAAGGCGGGCCTTCTTCATGCACACAACCTTACAGCACCGACTTGAGCAGCTTGCCCATTTCGGAGGGGTTGCGCGTGGTGCGGATGCCGCAGGCTTCCATGACTTCCAGCTTGGCGTCGGCCGTGTCGGCGCCGCCGGAGATCAGCGCGCCGGCGTGGCCCATGCGCTTTCCGGGAGGGGCGGTGACACCGGCGATGAAGCCGACGACCGGCTTCTTCATGTTGTCCTTGGCCCACTGGGCGGCGTTGACTTCGTCCGGGCCGCCGATTTCGCCGATCATGATGACGGCGTCGGTGTCGGGATCGTCATTGAACATCTTGAGGACGTCGACGTGCTTGAGGCCGTTGATGGGGTCGCCACCGATGCCGACGGCGCTGGATTGACCCAGGCCCAGCTCCGTGACTTGCGCCACGGCTTCGTACGTCAGGGTGCCCGAGCGGCTGACGATGCCGATGCGGCCCTTGCGGTGGATGTGACCGGGCATGATGCCGATCTTGATTTCGTCCGGGGTGATCAGGCCGGGGCAGTTCGGGCCCAGCAGCAGCGTCTTGCTGCCCTTGGCTTTCATGCGGTTCTTGACTTCCAGCATGTCGCGGACCGGGATGCCTTCGGTGATGCAGATCACCAGATCCAGTTCGGCCTCGACGGCTTCCCAGATGGCGGCGGCGGCGCCAGCGGGCGGCACGTAGATGACCGACACGGTGGCGCCGGTGTCGGCCTTGGCGTCCTTGACCGACGCGAAGATCGGCACGCCTTCGAAGTCCTCACCGGCCTTCTTGGGGTTCACGCCGGCCACGAAGGCGGCTTTGCCATTGGCGTACTCGCGGCACATGCGAGTGTGGAACTGACCGGTCTTGCCCGTGATGCCCTGGGTGATGACCTTGGTGTCCTTGTTGATCAGAATCGACATTTGTGAATCCTTGGATTTTCTTTGTACCGCCGGGCCGCCCCAAGGTGCAAAGCGCCCCCTTGGGGGGCAGCAAGCCACGAAGGGGCGCGGCGTGGGGGCATACTTACTTGACGGCGGCGACGACGCGGGTGGCGGCTTCGGCCATCGTGTCGGCGCTGATGATCGGCAGGCCCGACTCGGCCAGCATCTTCTTGCCGAGTTCTTCGTTGGTGCCCTTCATGCGCACGACCAGCGGCACGTTCAGGTTGACGGCCTTGCAAGCGGCGATCACGCCTTCGGCGATGACGTCGCAGCGCATGATGCCGCCGAAGATGTTGACCAGGATGGCCTTCACGCTCTTGTTCTTGAGCATGATCTTGAAGGCTTCCGTGACCTTCTCGGCCGTGGCGCCGCCGCCGACGTCCAGGAAGTTGGCCGGCTCGCCGCCGAACAGCTTGATGGTGTCCATGGTGGCCATGGCCAGGCCGGCGCCGTTCACCAGGCAGCCGATGTTGCCGTCGAGCTGGATGTAGGCCAGGTCGAACTTCGAGGCTTCGATTTCAGCCGGATCTTCTTCGTCCAGGTCGCGGTAGGCGACGATTTCCGGGTGACGGAACAGGGCGTTGGAGTCGAAGTTGAACTTGGCGTCCAGGGCGATGATGTTGCCCTTGCTGTCGCGGTTCAACGGGTTGATTTCGACCAGCGAGGCGTCGGTGTCCATGTAGCACTTGTAGAGCTTCTGGAACACGTCCACGGCCTGGGCGGTCGAGTCGGCGGGCAGGCCGATCGCGTTGGCGATCTTGGTGGCTTGCTCGGCCGACAGGCCGGTCAGCGGGTCGATGTATTCGGTGACGATCTTCTCGGGGGTGGAGTGGGCCACTTCCTCGATGTCCATGCCGCCTTCGCTGGAGGCGATGAAGGCGACCTTCTGGGTGGCGCGGTCGGTGACCAGCGACACGTAGTATTCCTTCTGGATGTCGGCGCCGTCTTCGATGTACAGGCGGCGGACCTTCTGGCCTTCCGGACCGGTCTGGTGCGTGACCAGTTGCATGCCCAGGATTTCGGAGGCGAGCTTGCGCACGTCGTCCAGCGAGCGCGCCAGCTTCACGCCGCCGCCCTTGCCGCGGCCGCCCGCGTGGATCTGTGCCTTGACGACCCAGACCGGTCCACCCAGCTTTTCAGCGGCAGCCACGGCCTCGTCGACGGAAAGAGCGGGAATCCCGCGCGGCACCGGGATGCCAAATTGCTTCAGCAGTTCCTTGCCTTGATACTCGTGGATTTTCATGTGTTACCTGTCAGGACGTATGAGAAAGAGAAGGTGAATCGGAGGTCGAATCGGCCGATGCCTCAGCGCTACCCCCGGTGTACCACTTGGGATAGTGCTCAGCCACCACCGGGCCGTCGGTGCTCAGGGCATGACAGCCGTCCAGTTGGAATGGACGCCGATTCGGGTTGCTTTCCTGCCGCCGGCGGTTGGCCATGGTCTGCACCGCCGCGGTGGGAAGCACCTGCGACAGCTCGGTCATGTGCGTACAGCCCTCGACATGGCCGAAGCGCTCCTTGACCTGACGGCGGAACCCCTTGAGCAGGTTCATGCCGACCAGGTCAGCGTAGGCGGATTCGATGGCCATGCAGTGCTCGCCGTAGGGCGCGGCATCATAGACGGCCCGCGCGGCCACGATGGTGAAATCGCCATCGATGGTGATGCGCAGGTGCATATGGTGGATGGGTTGCCCCGCCTTGAACATCTCGCCGTCGCGCTTGGGGAAATCGTACGCCTTGACGTCGATGAGCTCGGCTTCCAGGTCCCAGTTGCCGTCATCGCGCGCATACGACTGCACGCGTATGGAACGCGTGTGCAGCGGCTGGCGAGGACAATCCGGCGGTGGCAAGGGCATGCTTGGGGCCTGCGGGGCAGAGACGGCCGGCGCATGGTGCGCGGCAACAAAACCTTCAAAGTATAGCGCAGCCCGCCCTGCCCCGAGCGTCAACCTGCGCGGCGCGCGCCCTGCGGCGGCGGCGCGCGTCACCCCAAACCAGTTCAATGCCGCGTCCACGGCGTGGCCGGGCTGCCTATCCAGGCCTGCCCGGCCGGGATGCTCTCGCCCTTGAGCACCAGGGTCAGCGGCCCGAGCCGCGCGCCGTCCTCGACCCGGGTGTCATACAGGATGGTGCTACGCGGCCCGACATTGACCCCACTGCCGATCCGGACCAGCCCGATCTTCATGACACGGTCCTCGAACAAATGGGTCTGCGGCCCCGACCAGGCATGCATGACCGTATCGTCCCCAATTGATACGCAGTCATACTCGGTCATGTCGGTGGTGTCCATGAACACACGCTTGCCAATGCGTGCGCCCATACAGCGCAGTGCCAGCGGCAGCCAGGGCGTGGCGCGCAGGAAATTGAAGAAGTTGGGCACCGCGATGGACTCATACAGGCTTGTGACCGCCTCGCTCTTCCACACGAACGGCGTCCACATGGGCTCGGCGCGGGGCCGGTAGCGGCCGATCAGCAACCACTTGAGCAATACCAGGAACAGAAAGGCGCCGACCCCGAACAGCACGCCGGCCAGCATCAGCTCGTCGAACGCGCCCAGGAAGCCATCGCGCGCCGCGATCGGGATGACTTTCATGACCGTCAGATACCCCACCGCGATGACCACCGCCAGCGGCAGGATCATGCGCACCAGCTCGACCGCGCCGCGCGCCACCTTGCGGCCCGGGCTGGGATGGAAGGTCAGGTGCGCGGGAAAGCCCGCCGCCTGCTCGCGCGCCGGCAGCGCCAGCGGCGGATTGCCCAGCCAGGTCTGGCCGCTGGCCATGCGGGCGTTGGCCGGCGCCCGGCTCTGCACCCCAATCAACACGTCGTCGGGCAGCACCGAGCCATCCGGCACAAAGGCGCCATTGCCGACAAAGCTGCGGTTGCCGATCATCGTGGGCCGCATGGTCATCCAGCCGCGGTCGATCTCTTCGTCGCCCAGCATTACGCCATCGGCGATGAAACTGTCACGGCCCAGTGTCAGCATGTCGGGCACGATGCCCATCGCCGTCGAAATCTCGGTGCCGGGCCCGACCTTGGCGCCCAGCAGCCGGTACCAGGTGCCGGCGTAGATGGAGGCATACAGGCCGTGCAGCACGCTCAGACTGGACTCCTGGATCTGGTTGGTCAGCCAGCGCCGCAAATAGATCTGGCCATACACCGGCCAGCGGCCGCTCGCCAGGCGCGGCAACAGCGTCCAGCGCAGCAAGGCGGACACCAGCACCGTCAGCAACAGCAGCAAGGCACTGGCCGGCAAGGCCAGCAGCAGGTATGCCAGGAACGCCTGCGGCCACCACACGCGCGAGCCCATCAGGTCGAGCCAGCGCGCGTCGATCCAGTCGATCAGCACGAAGCTCGGGAATACCGGCATGAAGAACAGTGCCGCGATCAGCGTGCCACCGGCCGCGTAGGCCAGCACGTCGAGCCGCGCCCAGCGGCCTTCGCGCACCGGACGCGGCGGCAGCTCCGGCGCGCGCGCCTGCGGATCGTGCCGCGCCGGGGCGCCGCTCCAGACCTGTCCGGCCGGAATGCGCGCCCCGGCGGACAGTGACGACAGCCCCTCCAGGCGACCCTCGTCGCCGATCTCCACATCGCCCTGCAGCACCGCGTACGAGCCGACATAAGCGTTATCGCCCAGCGCAATGGGCGCCACATGCCAATGCGCCCCGCGCACTTCGAAGTTCTCGAGGTTCACGGCGGCGCCGATGCTGGCCCCGGCGCCGACGCTCAGCAGATCCGGCGCCCGCACCGAAACCCGGCTGATGGCGCAATCGCGGCCGATGCGCGCGCCCAGCGCCCGCAGATACCAGGCCTGCAGCGGTGAACCCGCCAGCAGATGCGCCGGCGGGATGTCGAGGATGCGGTCGACCAGCCACCAGCGATAGAACGTCCAGCCATAAAGCGGATAGCGGCCTGCCCTGAGCCGGCCCAGGATGCCCCACTTGCAAGCCACCGCCACGCCGAAGCTGAGCAGGTTGCAGGCCAGGTAGCTGGCGATCGACAGCGCCACCGCGCGCCACACCGAATCGCCCTCGTCGCCCGTGAAATAGTGATAGGTGAAGAACGGCGTCAGCCAGATCAGCATGCGCACGCCGATCAGCAGCGGCAACGCCGCCAACTGCCCCAGGCCGCAGGTCCACCGGCGCCACTCCGGCGCCCGCTCGACGACGCCCGCCCGGCCCGGCTGCGCCAGGGCCTGGTCCGCGTCGGCCGCCAGCGCGTCGAGCCGCGCCGCCAACGCGCCGAGCACGGAGTGCTGGTACAACTCGTGCATGGTCAGGGCGGAAAACTGTGGATGCTTGCGCAAAGAGGACACCAGCCGCGCCGCCAGCAGCGAATGGCCGCCCAGGTCGCGAAAGAAATCGCTCGCCAGCCGCAATGGCTGCCCCGGGAACAGGGGCCGCAGCGCCTCGAACAGCGCCTGCTCTGCCGCCGAGGCCGGGATATCGTCCTCGCCGCTGGGTTCGGAGGCCGTAGCCAGTTCGCGCGCCTTCAGGTCCTTGCGGTCGATCTTGCCCGACGTCAGGCGCGGCACCTCGGAGACCAATTCGAAGCGCGCCGGAATCATATAGGCCGGCAGTTCCGCCGCCAGCGCCGCACGCAGCGCGTGCGGGTCAAGCCGCGCGTCGCCTTCCGGGGCCAGGAACGCCACCAGTTGCTCGATACCGGCCAGATCCCGCAGCACCACCGCGGCCGCGCCGACGCCGGCCTGGCGATAGAGCGCCGCCTCGATCTCGCCCAGTTCGACGCGAAAGCCGCGCACCTTGACCTGGTCGTCGCTGCGGCCCAGGCACTGGATCCGGCCGTTCTCATCGATGCGCGCCAGATCTCCGCTACGGTACATGCGGGTGTCGTGCTCGCCCGTGGGGCGGGGATTGGCCAGGAATTTCTCGGCCGTCAGCTCGGGCCGGCCCAGATAACCGCCGGCCACGCCCGGGCCGGTGATACAGAGCTCACCGGTCTGGCCCTGCGGCAGGACCGCGCCGTCCTCGCCACGGATCAGCATGCCGTAGTTCGGCAGCGGCGTGCCGATGGTCACGGGCAGGCCGGGCAGCAGCTCCGCCAGGCTGGCCGACACCGTGGTCTCGGTCGGGCCATACGTGTTGAACAGGCGTCGGCCGGGCGTGGCCCAGCGCTGCGCCAGGAATTCCGGACACATCTCGCCGCCCAGGTTGACGATGCGCAGGCTCGGCACGTCGCGGCCGAACAGCGCCAGCAACGTCGGCACCGCGTGCAGCACCGTCACGCCCTCGCGCACCAGCGCTTCGGGCAAAGCCTCGGGATCGGTGGTCAGCATTTTGGGCGCGACCCACAGCGTGGCGCCGACCAGGTAGCTGATCCAGATTTCCTCGAACGACATATCGAAGGCCACCGAAAAACCCTGGTAGACCTTGTCGCCCTGGCGCACGCCCAGCACTTCGTTTTCGCTGCGCAGGAAATGGCAGATACTGGCCTGGGTGATCGGCACGCCCTTGGGCTTGCCGGTGGAGCCCGAGGTGTAGATGACGTACGCCGGGTGTTCCGGCAACAGGCCGTCGCGCCGGCGCAGCGGCGCATCGACCGCCGCCGACAGTTCCCAGGGGGTCCAGGTGATCATGCCATCCAGGCGCACGTCGCCGCCCGCCACCAGCCCGCGGGCGCCCGCATCCTGCAGGCAGGCAAGCATGCGCTCGGGCGGCGTGTCGGATTCGAACGGCAACCAGGCCGCGCCCGCCTTGGCGATGGCGGCCTGCATCAGCAGCAGTTCGTCGCCGCGCGGCAGGCACAGGCCGACGATGTCGCCGGGCCGCACGCCCGCCTCGATCAGGTGGTGCGCGGCCAGGTCGGCGCGCCGGCCCAGCGTTTCATAGGTGAGGGATTGATCCAGCCAATGAATGGCGATGGCGGCGGGAGACCGCAGGATCGTGGCTTCCAGAATATCGGGCAGCGTTTCCGCTTGCAGCAGATCCGGCCGATAGGGGCCTTGGAGAATCATAGGTACGGCGAGGCGCCGGGAAATGGGATGTTCGCCTATTGACCCGCGTGCCATGATTTCGTTCCGGCACGGACGAAAAAAAACCCCGTGCCGCGCATGGCGCGCGACACAGGGGGCGGGGCTCGCGGCCGCGGCGGCGCAACCGTCCGCAGGCCTGCGGACGGCGGCCCGGCCGGCCGCCGCGGTTCAGGCGGCTTCGCGCAGGGCGCGGGCGGCCTGCACCATGCCGATCAGCGCGGCTTCGGTCTCCGGCCAGGCACGCGTCTTCAGGCCGCAATCCGGATTCACCCAGAGGCGCTCCTTGGGCAGGCGGGCGGCGGCCTTGCGCATCAGGCCGACCATCCAGTCCACTTCGGGCACGTTGGGCGAATGAATGTCATAGACACCCGGGCCGATATCGTTGGGATAGCGGAAGTCCTCGAACGCCCTGAGCAACTCCATGTTGGAGCGCGAGGTTTCGATCGTGATCACGTCCGCGTCCATGGCGGCGATCGAGTCGATGATGTCATTGAACTCCGAATAACACATATGCGTGTGGATCTGCGTCTCGTCGCGCACGCCGGCGGTGGCCAGGCGGAAGCAGTCCACCGCCCAGTCCAGATACGCCTGCCAGTCGGCGCGTCGCAGCGGCAGGCCCTCGCGGATGGCAGGTTCGTCGATCTGGATGACGCTGATGCCGGCGGTTTCCAGGTCCACCACTTCGTCGCGCAGAGCCAGCGCCAACTGGCGGCAGGTCTGTTCGCGCGGCTGGTCGTCGCGCACGAACGACCATTGCAGGATGGTGACCGGGCCGGTGAGCATGCCCTTGACCGGCTTGTCGGTCAGCGATTGGGCGTAAGACGACCAGCCCACCGTCATCGGCGCGGGGCGGGCCACGTCGCCGAAGATGATCGGCGGCTTGACGCAGCGCGAACCATAGCTCTGCACCCAGCCGTTCTTGGTGAAAGCGAAACCGGCCAGCAGCTCGCCGAAGTACTCCACCATGTCGTTGCGTTCGGGTTCGCCATGCACCAACACGTCCAGGCCGACCTTCTCCTGAAAGCGGATCACTTCCTCGATTTCCCTACGGATGGCGCTCTCGTAGGCCGAATCCGTCAGCGCGCCCGACTTCCAGTCGCGGCGCAGCGCGCGGATCTCGGCGGTCTGCGGGAAGGAACCGATGGTCGTGGTGGGGAACGCCGGCAGGCCCAGCTCTTCCTGCTGGCGGGCGATGCGGCCAGCGAACGGCGCGCGCTCGCGCGAAACGGCGGCCGAGGCGGCCATGCGCTGCGCCACGGCCGGGTTGTGGATGCGGCCGGAGGCATGGCGGGCCGCCAGCGCGGCGCGCTGCCTGGCCAGGCCATCCTGGATGCCAGCATCGCTGGCGCTGTCCAGCGCGCGGCCCAGCAGGCTCAGTTCTTCCAGCTTCTGCGTGGCGAACGACAGCCAGCTCTTGAGCTCGGCATCCAACTCGGTTTCGCTGGCCAGATCCACCGGCACATGCAGCAACGAGCATGACGGCGCCAGCCACAGGCGGTCGCCCAGTTGCTGCCTGACGGGGGCCAGCGTGGCGATCGCGGCGTCCAGGTCGGTGCGCCAGATGTTGCGGCCGTTGATGATGCCGGCGGACAGCACCTTGTCGGCGCCCAGGCCGGCCAGCACCTCGGCCAGTTGCGCGGGGGCCCTCACCAGGTCCACGTGCAGGCCGGCCACCGGCAGGCCCAGGGCGGTGTCGAGATTGTCCTGCAAGCCATCGAAATAGGTGGCGACCAGCAGCTTGACCGGACTGGCCGACAGCGTGGCATACACCTGCCTGAAGGCGTCGCGCCAGGCCTGCGGCAGATCCAGCACCAGGATGGGCTCGTCGATCTGGACCCATTCCACGCCCAGCCCGGCAAACCGCGCCAGCACTTCCTGGTACACCGGCACCAGGTTGGCCATCAGTTGCAGCTTGGCCGCATCGGCCGCGCCATCGGCGAAGGCGTCGCCCTTGCCCAGGTACAGCCAGGTCAGCGGCCCCAGGATCACCGGCTTGACGGCATGGCCCAGCGCCTGTGCCTCCTGAACCTGCTCGAACAGCGATTCCCGGGCAATACGGAAGGCCTGGCCCGGCACCAGTTCCGGCACGATGTAGTGGTAATTGGTGTCGAACCACTTGGTCATTTCGCAGGCGGCGGCAGGCGTGCCCGACGGGGCACGGCCGCGGCCCATGCGGAACAGCGTGTCCAGCGAGACCGGCTCGTTGTCCCTCTGCCCGAAACGCGCGGGCACGGCGCCCAGCAGCGTGGTCCATTCCAGGATCTGGTCGTACCAGGCGAAATCGCCCACGGGCACGAACTTGACGCCCGCGTCCGCCTGCACCTGCCAGTGCCGGGCGCGCAACTCGCGGCCGGTCTGTTCCAGCGCGTCGCCGGTCTGCTTGCCGGCCCAATAGGCTTCAACCGCGCGCTTCAGTTCGCGTTGGGCGCCGATGCGGGGAAATCCCAAATTATGAATCGTAGTCATGGCAAAACCACCGTTGTGCAAATTTGTTCATGTGAAGGCTATTCTGCAGCCAAATCAAAATGAATCAAAATCAATGTCCACATCCATAAGATGAGAAAATCTCATACAATGAAACTCATGCCCGCCCCACCAGGGACGGGACAGGCCCGGCGCCCGCGCACGCCGTATCCTTGGCCTGCCGCGCCCTCTTGTCACCGCAGCCACCCCCATGCTGGAAATCCGCCACCTCGAAACGCTCACCGCCATCCGCGAAGGGGGCAGCCTGCAGGAGGCCGCCGAACGCCTGCACCTGACTCAATCGGCGCTGTCGCATCAATTACGCGACCTGGAGACCCGCCTCGGCACGCCGCTGCTAAACCGTCGCACGCGGCCGGCCCGCCTGACCACCGCGGGGTTGCGCGTGCTGGCGCTGGCCGATGAGGTCCTGCCACGCATACGCGCCACCGAACGGGAACTGCAGCGGCTGGCCGCGGGCCGCACCGGCCGCCTGCACCTGGCCATTGATTGCCACTCCTGCTTCCAGTGGCTGATGCCGGCGCTCGACGCCTTCCGTGTCCAGTGGCCGGATGTTGCGCTCGATCTGTCGGCCGCGTTTTCGTTCGCCCCGCTGCCCGCGCTGGTGCGTGGCGATCTGGACTTGGTCATCACGTCCGATCCCCAGCCGCTCGATGCCGTCGAATACCTGCCGCTGTTCAAGTACGAACTGGTGCTGGCCGTGTCCGAATCCAATCCGTTGGCCGGCAGCAAGTTCGTCATGCCGGACCAATTGGCGGAGCAGACGCTGATCACCTATCCGGTCGACAAGCAGCGCCTGGATGTCTTCACTGCATTCCTGGACCCCGCCGACGTCGAGCCCGCGGCCATCCGCAAGGCCGAATTGACCCCGATCATCGCGCAATTGGTGGCAAGCAACCGTGGCGTGGCGGCCCTGCCCAACTGGGCCCTGACCGAATACATGAATCAGGGTTGGTTGCGGCTGTGCCGCCTGGGGCCGCAGGGGGTGTGGCGCACCCTGTACGCAACCGTGCGCAGCGAGGACACCGATGCCTCATACATCGGCGAATTCCTGACGCTGACTCGCGACGTCTGCTTCAAGACACTCAGCGGCATCAAGTCGGCGAAATAGGCGCAGAAACCGCAAGCGGTGCGGCCGGCGAGCGCCCTTTCCCGCGCCACGCCGGCCGCTCGGCTGGCTCAATCGTCGTCGCCCGCGCCCAGGATGCGGCGTATGACATCGTGCGCGAACCCCCGGCTGGCCAGGAAACGCGCCTGCTTGGCATACGCGGCACGCCCCTCGGGCTTGACCCCGAAGCGCTTCTGCCAGACCTCGAGCGCACGCTCGTATTCCGTGGCGCGCAATTGCTCGCGCAACTCGGACACCTGGGCATCGTCCACCCCGTGCTGGCGCAATTCCTGCACGATGCGTGCGACCCCCTGTCGCGAAGCACGGCGATGCACCAGGCTTTGCGCAAAACGCTCGGTCGACAGCCATCCCTCTTTTTCCAGCGCGTCCAGCACGCGCTCAACCTCGTCGGGATCTTCGGCGTGGGGGGCGAGCTTGCGCGCCAGTTCGTCGCGGGCGTGCTCGCGCCGCGACAGGTAGCCGACCGCGCGCATTTTCAGCGATGGCCCCTTGGGGGATGCGCGGGACTTGCCGGTAGCAGGCGGCCCCACGCCGTCCGGATCCTGACCGGACGCCGCAATGGATTCGGCGGCCCGCCGCAAGTCCGACGTGCGGCGCAGGCCCTCGGGCCTGGCCACGGTCTCGAACTCATCGTCCAGCCTGGCGCGCAAGCGGTCGGCGGACGTGACGGGCGGTTTCCAACTCATGCGTTTACTCCATGTGCCAGCGGCAGGCCTCCCGGAACGGGAGCCTGCCGCTGGTGGCCGCCGGGCGGGCGGACCCGGTGCAATCCGGTGATACGGTGACGGGATTACTCGTCGCTATCGTCTTCCGCGGTGGGCACGAATTCCGCGGCGCGGCTGACGATGCCCTGGTTCTCGCGCACCCGGTTTTCGATTTCGATGGCCAGTTCCTTGTGCTCTTTCAGGTATTCACGGACGTTGTCCTTGCCCTGGCCGATGCGGTTGCCGTTGTAGCTGTACCAGGCGCCGGATTTGTCCACCACGTTGGCGGCCACACCCAGGTCGATGATTTCGCCTTCGCGCGAGATGCCGGCACCGTACATGATGTCGAACTCGGCCTGCTTGAACGGCGGCGCGACCTTGTTCTTGACCACCTTGACGCGGGTTTCGTTGCCGACGACCTCGTCGCCCTTCTTGATCGAACCGATGCGGCGGATATCCAGGCGCACGGACGAGTAGAACTTGAGCGCGTTGCCGCCGGTGGTGGTTTCAGGGTTGCCGAACATCACGCCGATCTTCATCCGGATCTGGTTGATGAAGATGACCATGCAGTTGGTCTTCTTGATGGTGGCGGTCAGCTTGCGCAGCGCCTGGCTCATCAGGCGAGCCTGCAGGCCGGGCAGCGAATCGCCCATTTCGCCTTCGATTTCGGCCTTGGGCACCAGGGCCGCGACCGAGTCGACCACGATCAGGTCGACCGACCCCGAGCGCACCAGCGCGTCGGTGATTTCCAGCGCCTGCTCGCCCGTATCGGGTTGCGAGATCAGCAGATCGGCCAGGTTGACGCCGAGCTTCGAGGCATACTGCACGTCGAGCGCGTGTTCGGCGTCGACGAAGGCGCAGGTGCCGCCCAGCTTCTGCATTTCGGCCACGACCTGCAGGGTCAGGGTGGTCTTGCCCGAGGATTCCGGACCGTAGATTTCCACTACCCGGCCACGCGGCAGGCCGCCGACGCCCAGCGCGATGTCCAGGCCCAGCGAACCGGTCGACACCACCTGGATGTCATGCGAGACCTCGTTGTCGCCGTAGCGCATGATCGAGCCCTTGCCGAACTGCTTTTCGATCTGCGAGAGCGCGGCGGCCAGCGCCTTGGCTTTTTCCGAAGCGGCGGCCTTGGTGGTTTTGTCGTCCATGTAGTGTCCTGTCAGGTCTGGGTCTGTAACGTATCGGGGCGCGGCACGGGGTGTCGGTCAGCGCACGGGTTGTCGCAAGGGGTGATCGGGCCGTTGCCTGACAGCTGTTGCCAGAAAACTGGCAGTGCAAACTGTGGCGCTCAAGCGTGATCGGTAAAGCGATAGCGCAGATTATGGCATCGGATTGTACTGTACAAAAAAACAGTGTGCCACAGTTTTCCACGTATTCCCTGAGTGGGCAAGCCCGGTGCCGTGTGACAGAATCGAGGAAAAAACTGGCGCTATGTCCCCATTGCGCTCCCGGCACGCCGCCCCGGCATCCCACCGAGGGGCGGCACGCGTGCGCCGCTCACCCGGCGCCCTTCTTCTTTTCGACTGCCCATGCGCATCCTGATCGCGGAAGACGACAGCATCCTGGCCGACGGCCTGTCACGCTCGTTGCGTCACAACGGCTACGCGGTCGATGCCGTGCGCGACGGCCTGGCGGCCGATTCGGCGCTGGCGGCCCAGGCCTTCGACCTGCTGATCCTCGACCTCGGCCTGCCGCAACTGGCCGGCCTGGAAGTGCTGCGCCGGCTGCGGGCCCGCAACTCCGCCCTGCCCGTCCTGATCCTGACCGCCGCCGACAGCATCGAGCAACGCGTCAAGGGACTGGATCTGGGCGCCGACGACTACATGGCCAAGCCGTTCGCCCTTTCCGAACTGGAAGCGCGGGTGCGGGCCCTGACCCGGCGCGGCGCCGGCGGCGGCGCCACGCTGCTCAAGCACGGCCGCCTGGTGTTCGACCAGACCGGACGCGTGGCCACCGTCGACGACCAGACACTCGACCTGTCCGCGCGCGAAGTCAGCCTGCTCGAAATCCTGTTGACGCGCAGCGGCCGCATGGTCAGCAAGACCCAACTGGTTGATCATCTATGCGAATGGGGCGAGGAAGTCAGCACCAACGCCATCGAGGTCTACGTGCACCGCCTGCGCAAGAAGCTGGAGCCCAGCGGCGTGAAGATCGTGACGGTGCGCGGCCTGGGTTATTGCCTTGAACGGGACCAGGGTGCGGCCTACCTCGCAAGCTGAACCGCCCCAGCCGGAGGCGCTCAACCAGGAAGCGCTGGATGTGATGCGGGCGGGGGCCCGCGGTCCCAGTTTCGCCCCGCCGCAACGTTCCCTGCTGGGCGAGATCCTCGACTGGATGCTGGCGCCGCTGTTCCTGTTGTGGCCCATGAGCGTTGCCATCACTTATGTGGTGGCGCAGAACATCGCCAATGTGCCCTACGACCGCGCGCTGGCCAACAATCTGCATGTATTGACGCGCCAGGTCCATGCGCAGGACGGCCGCGCCGTGCTGCGCATGACCGACCCGGCGCGCGAGGTGCTGCGCGCCGATGAAACCGACAGCGTGTTCTGGCTGGCCCTGGGCAGCCGCGGCGAGTACCTGGGCGGCGACCGCGCCTTGCCCCTGCCGGCTTCGGTCGGCCAGCCGCGCCCGGGCGAAGTGCAGTACCAGGACGACACCCTGCGCGGCTTCGGCGTGCGGCTCGCGTTCACCTGGGTGGATCTGAATCTGCCCAACACGCAACCGGCGCTGCTGATTGTGGCCGAGACCGTCGAGAAGCGCACGCAACTGGCCAACGACATCATCAAGGGCGTGATCATCCCGCAGTTCGTGGTGCTGCCGATCGCCGTACTGCTGGTATGGTTCGGGCTGTCGCGCGGCGTGGCGCCGCTGAACGCGCTGCAGCAGCGATTGCGCGCGCGCCGGCCCGACGATCTCTCTCCGATCGATGAACGCGCCGCGCCATCCGAGATTGCGCCGCTGGTGGCGGCCATGAATGACCTGCTCGATCGCCTGTCGGCCAACGTACAGGCGCAGCGCCGTTTCGTCGCCGACGCCGCGCATCAGTTGAAGACCCCGTTGGCCGGGCTGCGCACCCAGGCCGAGCTGGCCCTGCGCGACGCCAGTCCCGAGGAGATGCAGGCCAGTTTGCGCCAGTTGGTGACCGGCTCCGAACGCGCCACCCGGCTGGTGAATCAATTGCTGCTGCTGGCACGGGCGGAAAACCCCAGCGCCATCGGCATGGCCCCGACCGACCTCAACGGCATCGCCTACGAGCAGGCGATGCATTGGGTACCACAGGCGCTGTCGCTCGGCACCGACCTGGGTTTCGAGGGCTCGGACACCCCGGTGGAAATCAATGGCAACCCGCTGTTGCTGGCAGAGCTGCTCAACAACTTGATCGACAACGCCCTGCGCTATACGCCGCGCGGCGGCCACATCACGGTACGGGTGCAGCGCCAGGGCGGCCAGGGCATTCTGGAAGTGGAGGATTCCGGCCCCGGCATCGCTCCGGAAGAGCGCGAGCGGGTGTTCGACCGCTTCTATCGCGTACTCGGCACGCTGTCGGACGGCAGCGGACTGGGCCTGGCGATCGTCCGGGAAATCGCGCAGAAGCACCAGGCCACCGTGCTCATCAGCGACCATCCAACGCCCCACTCCGACCTGCCGGGCACCCGCATTCGCCTGGTGTTTCCGCTCGGAGCCGAGCCGGTCGACGGCTTCGGCGACTAGGGCCTGGAAACCCCTAACCGCCTGCCACGAGTTCCCCGCACCGTCCCTAGGATTATCCCTAACCCTCCCTGGCAATTTTACTTTTAGTTTCAATTTTAAGATTCAGGTAAGGGTCGCGTCAGAACCTAGTCAGCCTCGCGTTTCAACCTTGTCGCAGCTCGATGTCGGTCCTGCCGGCGGAGGGTCAAGCACGGCGGAAAACCGCCGGCCAGAAAAAATCGAGGAGACATCATGAGCACAACTACCATGGCAGGCCGCGGTCCCTCCGCGGATCCGCGCCCGATGACCAAGGATGAACGCCGCGTCATCTTTGCCTCGTCGCTGGGCACGGTGTTTGAGTGGTACGACTTCTACCTTTACGGTTCGCTGGCCGCGATCATTGCCCAGCACTTCTTTTCCGGCGTGAACCCAACCGCGGGCTTCATCTTCGCGCTGCTGGCCTTTGCCGCCGGTTTCGCGGTGCGCCCCTTCGGAGCGCTGGTGTTCGGCCGCCTGGGCGACCTGGTCGGACGCAAGTACACCTTCCTGGTCACCATCGTGATCATGGGCCTGTCCACCTTCCTGGTGGGCGTGCTGCCCAGCTACGCCAGCATCGGCCTGGCCGCCCCCGCCATCCTGATCCTCCTGCGCCTGCTGCAAGGCCTGGCACTGGGCGGCGAATACGGTGGCGCCGCGACCTACGTCGCCGAGCACGCGCCCCATGGCCGCCGCGGCTTCTACACGTCCTGGATCCAGACCACCGCCACGCTCGGCCTGTTCCTGTCGCTGCTGGTGATCCTGGGCATCCGCACATTCATGGGCGAGGACGATTTCAAGGCCTGGGGCTGGCGCATTCCGTTCCTGATCTCGGTCGTGCTGCTGGGCATTTCGGTGTGGATTCGTCTGCAACTGAACGAGTCACCGACCTTCCAGCGCATGAAGGAAGAAGGCAAGGGCTCGAAGGCCCCGATCGCCGAATCGTTCGGCCAATGGAAAAACCTGAAGGTCGTGCTGCTGGCGCTGCTGGGCCTGACCGCCGGGCAAGCCGTGGTCTGGTATACGGGCCAGTTCTATGCCTTGTTCTTCCTGACGCAGACGCTCAAGGTCGATGCCAACACGGCCAACATCATGATCGCCGTGGCGCTGCTGATCGGCACCCCGTTCTTCGTGGTGTTCGGCGCACTGTCGGACAAGATCGGCCGCAAGCCCATCATCATGGCAGGCTGCCTGATCGCCGCAGCGACCTACTTCCCGATCTTCCAGGGCCTCACGCACTTCGCCAACCCCGCGCTCGAAAAGGCGCAGGCGAGCGCTCCGGTCACGGTCATCGCCGACCCCACCACCTGCTCGTTCCAGTTCAACCCGGTGGGCACGGCCTCGTTCACCAGCTCCTGCGACGTGGTCAAGTCGTTCATGGCGCGCAATTCGGTGAACTACAAGAACGAAGCTGCCCCGGCAGGTTCGGTCGCCAAGGTCAAGATCGGCAATGACGAATTCCCGTCGTTCGAGGGCAAGGGCATGGCGCCAGCCGACTTCAAGGCCAAGACCGCCGAGCTGAACACCGCCCTGACCGCCGCGATCCGCAACCACGGCTACCCGGCCAAGGCCGACCCGGCCCAGACCAACAACGTCATGGTCGTCGTCCTGCTGACCATTCTGGTGATCTACGTGACCATGGTGTACGGCCCGATCGCAGCGATGCTGGTCGAAATGTTCCCGACCCGCATCCGCTACACCTCGATGAGCCTGCCCTATCACATCGGCAACGGATGGTTCGGCGGCTTCCTGCCCCCCGTGGCCTTCGCCGTGGTGGCCGCCACCGGCAACATCTACGACGGCCTGTGGTATCCGATCATCATCGCTGTCATGACCCTGGTCATCGGCACGCTGTTCGTGCGCGAATCCAAGGACAACGACATCAACGCCTGACAAGCCATCCCCCGCCGGGCGGGACTGCTGCGCCTGCCCGGCCTTTCAAAAGCTCCCTTGGGAGCTTTTTTTTTGTCCTGGAAGCGAGTGACGCGGATTCAGGACCCTGTCAGACCCCCACCGTTAGACTGGCGCCTCAGATTACGGCCTTGCGCCTTATCGTCCGGCGATTGATCCCCCTGCCAGGCGGTTGCAGGGCTAGTGTTCTGACACCGATACCGCGTTCCCCGCGAGCCTTTTATGACGCGGTATTGTGTGCTCCCGTACCGGCCCGGCCTCTATTGAGCCGGGCCGCTTTTTTTGCTCGGCCGGAAGTGCCGACGCAAAAAAAAGCGGCCGGGAATCCGGCCGCCTCCCGATTTCGGGGCGAGACGCCTCAACGGCGCATGCCGACTCCGATGACCAGCACGCCCGCCACGATCGCGGCGATCCCGGCCCACATCGGAATCGGCACGGACTTCTCGGTTTCGGCCGTGGCCTTGACCGAACCGACCTGCAGCACGGTTTCCTCGGACTTGTAGCTGAAGCCCTTGTAGGCCAGGGCGGCAATGCCCAGCACGATCAGAATGGCGCCGACGATCTTCATGCGAGTTCTCCTTATTGCACAGGGATGCCGCGGACATTAACGCAAGGCCGCCCCCCTGTCAGTGACAGAACGTGTCGCCTGGCCCCATCGTATTGCACCGCTACGGCAAAGCGGTCCGCGTCGTATAGAATCAACCCTTTTGGCCGACGCTCATGTGGTTCAAGAATCTCAAGATTTACCGTCTTTCCTCGCCGTGGACGCTGACCGGCGAGCAGCTTGAAGAAACGCTTGCGCGGCATGCCTACCAAGCCGGCAACAACCTCGAAATGCAAAGCCTGGGCTGGGTCCCGCCGCGCGAAAATGGCGGGCTTGCCCATGTCGTGGGCGGGCAGATCCTGCTGAACCTGCGCGCCGAGAAAAAACTGCTGCCCAGCACCGTCATCAACCAGGTCGCCAAGGCGCGCGCCCAGGAGATCGAAGAGCAGCAAGGCTACAAGCCGGGCCGCAAGCAGATGAAGGAAATCAAGGAGCGCGTCACCGACGAGCTGCTGCCACGCGCCTTCAGCGTGTACCGCGACACCCGCGTCTGGATCGACCCGCAGAACCACTGGCTGGTGATCGATGCGGCCGCCTCGGCCAAGGCCGACGAAGTCATCGGCCTGCTGGCCAAGTGCGTGGATCCGTTCCCGCTCGAAAACCTGTACGTGGCGCAATCGCCCGCCTCCGCCATGACCGGCTGGCTGGCCGAGGACGAAGCGCCCTCAAACTTCAGCATCGACCAGGACACCGAGCTGCGTTCGTCCGGTGAAAGCGGCGCGGCCATCCGCTACGTCAAGCACTCGATCGACGCCGACGACGTGCGCCGTCACATCCAGGCCGGCAAGCAGTGCACCCGCCTGGCCATGACCTGGGCCGACCGCATCTCGTTCGTGCTGACCGAAGGCCTGGACGTCAAGCGCGTCGCGCCGCTGGACGTACTCAAGGAAGGCAACGATACCGTCGCCGCCAACGACGACGAGAAATTCGACTCCGACATGATGCTCATGACCGGCGAACTGGCCAAGATGCTGGCCGAGCTGGTCGAGGCCCTGGGCGGCGAAAAGAAGATCTGAGCGACCCACCAGAGCCTGGCCGCGACGGGGCCGCTCCTGACCGGAGCGGCCCTTTTCATTGCGACCCGGACGCCGTGCCAGCGCTCCGCCCCCCTCGCGAGGCAGCCCCCCTCGCGAGGCAGCCCGGCTTCAGGCGGCCACGCTGCGGTCGCGGCCGGACTGCTTGGCCTGGTACAGCGCCTTGTCGGCGCGTTCGATCAGGTAGGCATAGTCCGGATGCCCATCGAAGGTCGCCACGCCGATGCTGGCGGTAATGCGCAGGCTGCCCGCCTCGGGAATCACGAAAGTATGGCGGCGGATCTCGGCGCCCAGCTTTTCGGCCACCGCCAGCGCGGCCTCGCGCCCCGTATCGACCAGCACCACCAGGAATTCCTCGCCGCCATAGCGGAACACGAAATCGCTAGAACGACAGGCCTGGTGCACCACCTCGGCGAACTGACGCAAGACCTGGTCTCCGCCCGCATGGCCATGCTGGTCGTTGATGGCCTTGAAGTGATCGATATCCAGCAGCAACACCGAGAACGACGAGTGCTCGCGCGTGGCGATCAGAATTTCGCGCCCGACCACCGATGGCAGGAAGCGCCGGTTCAATACATGGGTCAACGGATCGCTGCCACTCTCGATCTCGGCCACCATGTCGAACAGTCCATTGAGCAGATGCTTGATGCGCGCCACCAGCTCCTGCAGTTCGCGCACCTGCTCCGGCAAGGCTTGCGGACCGCCTTGCAGCAGACTGGGCAGCACGACATCGTCGAGCCGCGCCACTGCATCGGTGATTTGATGCAGCGCAGGCGCGCTCTCGAACAGCACCCCGCCCTTGTGCTGCAACCACAGACCGAACTCGGAGGCAGCCAGCCGCGGCAACACTTGCTCGGGCGCGCGGTAGTGCAGGCCGATCAGTACCGCCTGGCTCCACTCGAGCAACGCGGCGCGCTGGCGCTCGCGCTCGGTGGCAATATTCTGGCCCAGCGCGAACAGGCGGTAGGCCTCGTCGTTGCGGGCGCCACGGTTGACGTCGCGCATGAAGGCGCGGCTCATCTGCTCGATCGCCAGGTCGAACAGGTTACAGACGTATTGGGTCGCGATCGAGGCCGCCACGCCATCCAGGTCGCTGGCGCGCAGGCGCTGGGCGATCTCGTTTTTCAGGATGCGGGCGCCGGCCATCACCAGGTGGATGGGGATGTGCACGCGCGCATGCACCTCGCCGACCTTCTTCTGGGTCGCCATCAGTGCGGCGATATCGCCCTGGTCGCGCACGCACAGCAGGCCCTTGAGCCAGCCCTTCATGCCTTTGTGCAGGCGGGTGGCGACGATCTCGTGCGACAGGCGCGGGCCGGCCTCGGCGTCGGCCAGCAGGGTGGAATAGAAAGCGCCTACCAGCGCGTCGGCGCTGTCGGACACCACCGCCGCCACCTGGCCGCGGGTGTAGGCGTCGACCGAGGAATAGACCGCCTGCCAGGCCTGGGCGTTGGACGCGCTCAGATAACACGCCTGCCCGGCGGGATCAGGAGACGACGGGACTGCGCGACTGCTCGAAGACATAAGACCATCCGACCGAAGATTCCGCGACGTGTCTCGGAGCGACACGCGACAGGAAAAACCAGCGCGGATTATGCTTGAAATTACCGGTGACGGCCGCCATGGCGGCCGTGCCGCACAGCCCCGCGAACGTCTTATTCCAGGCCGTGGAACACCGAATCATCGGGACCGATATGCGACGGATGCTGCCACGTCACGTCACGCAAAGAATGCTGCACCAACCCTTCCACCCCCAGCAGCACGGCGAAGATGGCCATGCGGATGGGAATGCCGTTGTCGGTCTGGCGGAAGATCGCCAGACGCGGGTCGTGATTCAGGTCCACGCTCAGGTCGTTCGCGCCCGGCCGGCTGTCGCGCGGCAACGGGTGCATGACGATGGTGTCCGGACCGCAATAGGCATCGATGATGGCGCGATTGATCTGAAAGTCGGGCGTATAGCCTTCGTTCTCTTCATTGGCGAAGCGCTCTTTCTGCACGCGGGTTGCATAGATCACGTCGGCGCCCGCCAGGCCCTCGGCCAGCGAGGTCTTCTGCTCGATGATGTTGCCGTTGCGACTGGCCTGCTCGATGATGTAGGACGGCATCTCCAGGCCCTTGGGCGACACCAGCGAGAACTTGACGTTCTTGTACAGCGCCATCAGCTTGATCAGCGAATGGACGGTGCGGCCGTACTTCAGGTCGCCAACCATGGCGATGTGCGCGCCGTCCAGCAGCTTGCCCAGGCGCGAGAACTCGGTGAGGATGGTGTACAGGTCCAGCAGCGCCTGGCTGGGATGCTCGCCGGGTCCATCGCCGCCGTTGACCACGGGAATGTTGGTGGCGCGCGCGAATTCGGCCACTGAACCCTGGTCGGGGTGGCGGATCACCATTGCATCGACATAGCCGCTCATGACGCGGCTGGTGTCGTAGATCGATTCGCCCTTGGCCATCGACGAGAACGTGAAGCCAGTGGTGTCGCAGACCGAGCCGCCCAGGCGGCAGAAGGCCGAACCGAAGCTGACACGGGTACGGGTGCTGGCCTCGAAGAACAGGTTGCCGAGCACCGCGCCTTCCAGCACGCGCGATACCTTCTGGCGGCGCGCGATGGGCTGCATCATGTCGGCCACGCGGAACAGGTCTTCGACCGACTCGCGGGTGAACTGGTCCACCGACAGCAACTGGTGCTTGCCTTCGACGGCAATACGGTCGCGTAGCGGCCCTTCTTGTACGCTTTGCGTATATTTTTCAAGCAGGACACCGTTCTGCACGATTTCACTGACGAAACGCTGCACCACTTCCGGCATCGCCCGGAATTCCTGCGAACCCTCCGGCAGCAGCCAGGTATCCAGGGCACGGCGCTTGACGCCTATCCGGGTCGCGAACACGTCACGCGTGAGATTCAGGCGGCGCATGGCGTCGCGCAGGAAGGCTTGCTGGGAAATGGTCATGACAGGTCCCGGAGAGAGGGGTTTATATACGCACTGCGCATATTATTCTCAACGCAAGTGCATGTCCAACACTTTTGCGCACACGGGTTTACCCTTGAATATCAGGCTCGAGCGTAGGCCGTCATCTGTTGCGTGGCGTCCGTCGTGGCTTGGCCAGCCGCCAGCCAGCAACCGGCGCAGAACGCCAGCGCGCTGGCCAGATAGCACAGCAGGGCCAGGCATTGCGCCGGCAGGTGAGCGCGCGTCAAACGACCGCTGTAGCCCTGGCGCAACAGGCTGACCTGCGCCACGTAGGCAAAGCCGGCGCCCAGGCAGGCCGCCAGCAAGCCCGCCAGCAGCAGCAAAAGAGGCAGTTGCAAGTCGGGGGCGGCGATATCGCCGCCCACCATGCCCAGCGCAAACGCAGCCAACCCCAGCGCCGCGACGCCGTTGAGCCAGCCCAGGAAGCGAAAGGCGCCCGCCAACAGCGCGAAGGGCAGGCCGGCGGCACGCATCTGCTGGGCGCGTGGATCCATGCCTACCCGCCCTTGCGGCAGACCGGCGTGGCACTCTGGATCGAGGCGCGCGCCGCGGCGATCTCGGCCGCGTCCCAGCGGCCTTCGCCCAGCACCGTGACGGTCACCTTGGCCTTGGCCGGGCCATCGGATTCGGCCGAGATCAATTCGAGAATCTTGGCGGTTTCACCCACCTTGTAGACCTGCACCTCATCGGGCGCGCCCTTCTCGCCCAGGACGTGCTTCCAGGCATAGGCCACGTGGTACGGATGCTGGACGTCGACATGGCAGGTGCGCACGTATTCGCCGGCACGGCGGAACGCCGCCTGGTAATTGGTATCCACGATGAAGGTGTCTTTCACCACGGTGTCTGACTCATAGACACCGGTGCTGGCGCAACCGCCCAGCACCGCCATCAACGTGACACCCACCCATACAGACTTGCGCATGATTCTTCCCGCCATCGGATTCAGACTCCCGCGATTATGCCAGCGGCCGCAAAAAGGCCACGCCCGAAATGCCGCAACATTCCCGCGTGGCCCTGGTCGCGCCCTTGGCGCGCGGGACATCCAGCCCCTTATTTGGTCGCGGCGCCCTCGATCTTCTCACCGCCGCGCTGGATGTCCTTGCCAGCCCCCGCGACGGTATTGCATCCCGCCGACAGGGCGGCAATCGAAAGCAGCATCACAAGAATCACTTTGTTCTTCATGGGCATCTCCTATCGAGGCGTGGAAACCGGAGCCAGCATACCGCAAAGGCCGCCATTTGCGCAGGTGTCCGCGAACCGTCCGCGCGGCCGCCCCACCCCGCCGCGCGCGCCTGTCGCGTATTTGGCGGCAATGGATTAGGATGCGGAGATGACCAAGAAACACGTATCGGAAAACACCGGCGGCACCCCTCAGCCCTGGGGCTGGGAGCAGCCCCAATGCCGTGGGCAGGCGGCATTGGCCCTCTTCATCGACGACCTGCACCGCGTCCTCCAGGCTCACGCGGCCGGCCGGCTTGCCGCCAGCAGCACCCTGGCCGATGCCCAGCAGCAGGTCGACGACCTGCTGGCCCGATACAACGGAATTGCCGCCGCGCCCGAGATATTCCTTGGCCAATCCGTGCAGCTCAAGGAAGGGGTCGACCGCGACGGCGTCTCGCACACGGTACCCATTTTTTCGCCGCGTCTGAAGCAATCGCTGGTCGCGATGCTGGGACAAGGCCCCGGTTGACCGGCACCCGGCATACGCCGCCAGAACAGCTCCACCAGACAGGAGACCGCAGAATGAATACAGACAATGTCGTAGAGTTCCTCCGCCTGCTGTCGCTGGACGTTTCGCTCGGCGCCGCCGCCCAGCATGCCGCCAGCCAGGCCGATGCGCCCCTGGCCCTGGCACGCCTGGCCACCGCGCACGGCCTGCCCTGCAGCGCCGCTGACTGGTCGATATTCGCTCGCGATTGCCTCGACGCGTCCGACAGCGCTCCCGCCGCCGACCTGCCCGGCGAAGCCAGGATCTGGCAATTGGTGCAGGATCCGGGCCAGGGCACCGGCATGCCCGCCAGTGCCATCACCCGCGTGCTCGGCATTGCCACGCAGGCAGATGGGCCCGCAGTGGTCGGCCATGTGGTCAACGACCTCGCGCCACGCCCGCCAATGGGCTCCTCTTCGTACCCCCGCGGCTCCTGAGTCCGCTCAGCCCGCCGCCAGGAAATCCGCCACCCCCGCCGCGGCGACCACCCCGCTGGCCATGCACGCGGTCAGCAGATAGCCACCGGTGGGCGCCTCCCAGTCCAGCATTTCGCCGGCGCAGAATATCCCTGGCGCGGACCGTAGCATCAGACCCGGCGCCAGCGCCTCGAAGCTGACGCCGCCGGCGGTGCTGATGGCTTCATCGATCGGCCGCGGCCGCTCGAGCCGCAGCGGCAGCGCCTTGATCACCTCCCCCAGCCGCGCCGGGTCGCGAAAAGCCTCGGCCCCCACGCATTCACGCAACAATCCCGCCTTGACTCCCGTCAGCCCCAGGCGGCTCTGCAGGTGGCTCGACATCGAACGCGCGCCGCGCGGGTGGGTCACCGCCGCCACGACTTTTTCGCGGCTCCAGCCGGGCGCCAGGTCAAGCAGGACGATGGCGTGCCCGGTGGCTTCGATCCGGTCGCGCAAAGAGGCCGACAAGGCATACACCAGGCTGCCCTCGATGCCGCTTTCCGTGATCACGAATTCTCCCTGGCGCGCCATGCCGGCCCCCTCCGCGCCGACACAGCACAGCGTGACCGACTTGACCGGCTGGCCGGCATGGCGCTGACGGAAATGTTCCGACCAAGCTACCTCGAAACCGCAATTGGCGGCACGCAGCGGGGCCATGGCGACACCGTGCGCGGCCAACGCCGGCAACCAGGCGCCGTCCGACCCGAGCTTGGCCCAACTGCCCCCGCCGAGCGCCAGCACGACGGCGTCGGCGGCCCGCGCCTGGACCCCGTCCGGCGCCTGGAAGCGCAATCCGGCCGCGCTGGGCGCTTGTTCTGGCGGCCAGCCGAGCCAGCGATGGCGCATGTGGAATCGCACGCCCGCGCCGCGCAGCCGCGCCAGCCAGGCGCGCAGCAGCGGCGCGGCTTTCATCTCGGCAGGGAAGACGCGGCCTGACGACCCCACGAAGGTTTCGATGCCGAGTTGTCGCGCCCATTCACGCAGGCCATCGGCATCTAGTGCGCGCAACCAGGGTTCAACCTGAGCGGCGCGCTCGCCATAGCGCGCCAGGAAAGGCGCGGCAGCTTCGCTGTGCGTCAGGTTCAGGCCGCCGCGGCCGGCCATCAGGAATTTCCGGCCGACCGACGGCATGGCATCGTAGACATCGACCTGCGCGCCCCGTGCGGCCAGGCCCTCGGCGGCCATCAGGCCCGCAGGCCCGCCGCCAATGACAGCGACGCGCCTGCCGGACAGATCAATGGCGCCAGCGGGAAGATGCGGATGCATGGGCATGGGCATGGGAACAGGATTCAGCAAAGCCGGGACGAGGTGGATCGGCGGGGCTGCGATTGTCGCACGCGGCCGCCGCCTCCCTCCCGGCAACCGGAAGGGTCAATGCCCCGCACAGGGCATTTTTTCATCGCCGCCGCCAAGCCATTGATAATGCGGCGATATCGCCACATGCGCAGCGCCTATCCCAAGACTTGTCCACAGTCGCTGTGGGTAACCCAGGGCGTGTTCCCCGCGCTCCCGCGCCGGCAACGCCCCCCGGGCCGCGCGGGCGCTAGGCGTTGCCGGCGGCCAGCATCGGCCCCGGCCAGGGCTCGGCATCGAGCTGCAGGCGCAATTCCTGGTATTCGCCGTCGACCGCCACCGAGCGCAGCAACCCCGCCCCCAAGGCCTGTCCCAGGGCGCGGCGGCACAGGGTTTCGGGATCATCGGACAGGGACTGGAACACCCCATCGGGAATGCGCAGCCGCAACAGCGCCTGGGGATCTCCACGCTCGGCTGGGCGGCCGATATGGACATGCGCCGGATAGCCATGCGGGCACCAGAGGCCCACGTGGTACTTGCCGTCGACGCCGGTATCGGCGACATAACCGGGATGATCGTATTTTGCCGTGCCCATGGACCCTCCTCACAGGTCGCGCAATCGCGCGCTTGAGCCATGGTAGCGCAGCGCCCCGCCCCTGTGCGGCCAACCACCCCAGGGAAACTCCGGACTGGAATGATGGCTTGATGCAAGGCAAGCGGCGGACGAAAAAAAACCGCGACGGACGTCGCGGCTTTTTGCTGGGCGGGCGGCGGACCTTGATGCGGGCCGCGCCGGGCGCCGGTACTGCTTGAAACTGGTTGCGGGGGCAGGATTTGAACCTACGACCTTCGGGTTATGAGCCCGACGAGCTGCCAGACTGCTCCACCCCGCGTCTGATGTGTGAATCATACATCATTTTGAAATCTTGTGCAGCGCACCGACCCCGCCGGGTCGATTATTTTTGCCCGCCAGGCCCGCCAGGCGTCCGGCGAACGCCGAAATCCAGGCCATCACCCCCGGCGGTTGCAGGCAGATGACTTCGGCCCGGGCCAGCGCGGTCAGAACCAGCGGCGCGCGCTCGGCCAGGTAGTAGCGCTCGCCCGCATGCAGGCGCGCGGGAGACGGCAAATACGTGCCGGGCGGCAGTTCCGAACGATACGGCGGTTCGACCACCATCAGGCTGCCGCTGACGCAGACCACGGTGGTGCCGCCTCGCAGGCGCAGCGCGCGGCTGGCTCCGCAGAGCAGCTCGAAACGTTGCGAGTGCGGCTCGGGAGTATGAAAAAAGGCCATGGGCATCTCCAAACAGACCCCCACAGTCTGCGCCGCCCCTGCTTTGCGCAACAGCCACACAATTCCCCTTTCTGTACCGATGCAGCCTATGGATTTGGGCACTGTTATGGTGTACTTTGCGGGAATCTGTGCCTACCCTCAACCCACCCTCGGGGAGCATCATCGGCGCATGGACCCGCAACCGCTATATCTACGCTTGGCGAACCATTACCGGCGCGCCATCCAGACCGGGGTCCTGGCCCCGGCGCAGCGCATGCCATCGGTGCGCACCCTGGTGCGCACGCACCACGTCAGCCTCTCCACCGCGCTGCAGGCTTGCCGCCTGCTCGAGGACGACGGACTGATCGAGGCCCGCCCGCGTTCCGGTTATTTCGTCCTCAAGCCGCGCCGTAACAGCATCCCCCCTGTCAACGAGCCCGATATCCGCCAGGCCCTGGGCAGCGCCCAATACGTCGGCATCCATGACCGCGTCTCGGATTTCATCGCCAAGTGCGAAGCCCACCCGGTCAGCGCCAATTTCGCGCTGGCCGCTGCGGTGCCCGACGCCTACCCGATGGAGGACCTGAAGCAGGCCATGATCCGCGCGCTGCGGCATTCGCCCCAGGTGCTGGTCAGCCCGGTCCCGCCGCAGGGCCATCCGCAACTGCGCACGGTGCTGGCGCGGCGCGCCCTGGCCAACGGCATCAACGCCACCCCGGATGACGTGATCATCACGCATGGCTGCATCGAGGCCCTCAACCTGGCGTTGCGCGCGGTGGCGCGCCCGGGCGACACCATCGCGGTCGAATCACCCACTTACTTCGGGCTGCTGCAGATTCTGGAAAGCCTGGGCATGCGAGCCCTGGAGATTCCCACCAGCCCGCAGCATGGCCTGTCCATCGAGGCGCTGGACCTGGCCTTCCAGACCCACGGCAACATCCGCGCCGTGGTGGTCGTGCCTAATTTCCAGAATCCACTCGGCTGCGTCATGCCCGACGCCGAAAAGGCCCGCCTGGTGGCCCTGTGCGAGCGTCAGCAGGTGCCGCTGATCGAAGACGACACCTACGGCGCCTTGAACGACGACGACACGCCGTTGGCGGCAGCCAAGTCCTGGGATCCGACCGGCAACGTCATCTATTGCTCGTCTCTGCACAAGACGCTGGCGCCGGGCATGCGGCTGGGTTGGCTGCTGGGAGGCCGCTGGAAAGCCCGTATCGCCATGTTGAAATTTGCGCAGAGCCGGCCCAATGAACCGCTGGCGCAGATGGCGGTGGCCGACTACCTGGGCTCGCGCGCCTATGACCGCCACCTGGCGCGTTTGCGCCGGCAATTGAAAACGCAGCGCGACCAGACCGCCGAGGTCATCGCCGCACATTTTCCGCAGGGCACGCGTCTGAGCATGCCCCGCGGCGGCATGCTGCTATGGGTGGAAATGCCGGATGGCCGCTCGGGGCTGGAAGTGTTCGAGGCTGCCCTGCGCCAGGGTATCCGGGTGGCGCCTGGCGCCATGTTCTCCAACAGCGCGCGCTACAACCATTTCCTGCGCATCAGTTGCGGCCAGCGCCATACGCCCGAGGTGGCGCGGGCCCTGGCCACGCTGGCGCGCATCGTGGGCGAACGCCAGCCATGAACCCTCAGTTGCACCAGTTCATCGTCGACTACGGCCTGTGGGCCGTGCTGGGAGGCACGCTGCTCGAGGGCGAAAGCGTGGTAGTGCTGGCTGGCTTCCTGTCGCACCAGCGACTGCTGCACCTGCCCTATGTCGTCCTGTGCGCGTTCGCCGGCTCGTTCCTGGCCGACCAGGCCCTGTTCTTCCTGGGCCGGCGTTACCGCGAACACCGCTATGTGCGGCGGATCCGCGCCCAGCCCGCGTTCGGCAAGGCGCTGGCGGCCGTCGACCGCTATCCCCATGGCTTCATCCTGGCGCTGCGCTTCTTGTATGGGCTGCGCACGGTGGGCCCGGTGGCGCTGGGCGTATCCCAGGTCTCGCCCGTCCGTTTCCTGGTTCTCAACGCCGTCGCCGCCGCTATCTGGGCAGTGTGCTTCAGCCTGGTGGGCTATCTATTCGGGCAGACCATCGAGTCGCTGCTCGGCCGTCTGCGTGGCGTCGAGACCAAGCTGGCGGTGGCTGTCGCCATCGGGGTGGCTATCTGGCTGGCCTACCGCCTGTATGCGCGGCGGCGCCCGCATTGAAGCCGCCGCTCAAAACACCAGTGCGCCGCTGGCCCGCAGCACGTGGCGGCGGCGCGCCCTGCGATACCACCGGCCGATGAGCGGCAGCAGGGCAAGGCGCCGCAGGACCGGATGGCGCTGGTCGAAGTCATGCCAGGCCTTGAAGCCATGGCCCAGGCGCTCCCAGCTCTGACGCGCCTCGGGGGAAAGCTTGCCGGGGTCGAAGGCCGCCAGCTTTGCCGCTTCCGAGACCCGGGCCGCGAGGCCACGGCCCCGGTCTTGCAATGGATACTGATTCCGCATGGGGCGGCATATTACCCGGCTTGCGTGACCTCCGCCCGCCCCTGTTGCGGGGCGCCCACGGGCGCTGTTGGCGTCGCCTTTGATCGAATTTTGCAAGCCGTTGTAAACAAAGGAAAAAGGCTTTCTATGCCCGTGCTATCCCAAGGCTTGTCCACAGAAGTTGTGGGTAACTCCCGCGGTCGCGCGGCTTATTTCAACGCCGCGACGATCAGATCGCGCACGCTCTCGAAGCCCGCCACGTATTGCGGATTCTCGGAACGGGCCAACAGGCTGGAATAGTTTTGCTCGAGCTGCGCTTCGATCGCTTCGCGCAGGCCGGGCGAGCCTTTGGCCAGATGCATCATGGTCAGCAGCGCCGCATTGAGCGCGTCGATACGGCCGCCCTGGTGCGAAATGGTGTGCACGATGACGGCGATTTGTTCCTGGGTGTCCACGGGTAAGTCTCCTGGCGATGAAGTCGGCGCGAATCCTAGCACGGGCGCGCCGGGGTGCTGGGCAAGCCCGGCCGGCCGCGCTAGCATGAAGCGTAGCGCGGCGCGCCCACGGCGTGCGGCGCAACCGGAGCGCGCCCATGAAGACGATCGACAATTATGTGCCTCCCGACGCAGCCTCGCTGCGGCGCCTGCAGGAGCGACTGGGCTACAACGACACGCAGATGGCCGAGCTGGCCGGGCTCGACGAGGCGGTGCCGTGGTCCAGCTACGTCGGCGGCCCGCGGCCCCACGCCCTGGGGCGGCAGCGGCTGGTGGCGATGGCCGCCCGCCTGACCCTGGACGAACCGGCCTGGCTGCGGGTGCTGGCAGCGATGCGCGAGGCCGGCGCGCGGTTCGACTACGGCGCGCCCGACACGCCTGCACCCCCTCTGGCGCCCGAGCCGGCGCCAGAGCAAGAAACCAAGTTCGGCATGCGGCTGATAAGCGATCGCGGCGCGTTCCACGAAATGGAGCAATTGCGCGAATTCGCCCACCACGTCCACGAGTTCGGCGCCAGCGATCTGGTGCTGGCGGCTCGCTATGACAGCGCCGCCGACCTGTGCCGCCTCACGCTGGCCCCCCAGCGGCCAGGAGATGCCACGCGCCGCGACAGGGTATTCGACGCGGCCTCCAGGACCATCACGCGCTTTGCCTTCGACGGCCGGATCTACCGCGGTGGCCTGCCGCCCGAATCCGACGGCTGACGCGCATTGACGCGCGCCGCGCCGCCCCTGTATGGTCGGGCGCATGAACCAACGCCTAGATACCATCGACCGGCAACTGCTCAGCCTGCTGCAGGCCAATGCCCGCGAGCCCGCTGCCATCCTGGCGCGCAAGCTTGGCCTGGCACGCACCACGGTGGTGGCGCGTATCGCCCGCCTCGAACGCGAACACATCGTGGCGGGCTACGGCGTGCGACTGGGCCGCCAGCTCGAAGAAGCCGCGGTGCGCGCCTATTGTTTCATCAGCGTGCTGCCCAAGACCCCGGCGGCCGTCATGCGCGAACTGGAAAAAATGCCCGAGGTCGAGGAAGTCTCGTCGGTCAGCGGCCCCTATGACTACCTGATCTTCCTGCGCTGCGAGACCCATGAACAACTGGACGAACTGCTCGACCGCATCGGCCTGATCGACGGCGTGAAGCAGACGCAGACCTCCATCGTGCTCAGCCGCAAGGTCGACCGCCGCAGCGCCGTCGGCACGCCCTGAAGCATCCGCCACGCGGCCGGGGGGGACCGGCGGACGCCTTCCCGGCCTCGTGACGCCGGCCCGATCCGGGCGGCATAATGTTGTAATGTGATTTGTCGCCTCTCACGGATCCAATATGCTCGCACGCCTTGCCCTCGCCTCCGCCTTGCTCGCCCTGCTGGCCGCCTGTTCCAGCATGAGCGAAGTGACGTCCACCGGCAAGAACACCTATAGCGTCACGTACAGTTCGGGCACGCAGTTGCTGACCTGGGTCGAAATCAAGAACCAGGCCCTGCAGCGCGCCGACCAGTACTGCCAATCCATCGGGCGCAAGCTGCAAAAGCCGGCCATCACGTCCAACCATGCCACCGGCCTGGGCTCCAAGCGCGCCACCGTCACATTCGAGTGCGGCGAGATCGAACCGCCGAAGAATGCGCAGCCGTAAACACCGCAGGCCCTAGACCGGGAACACATCGTGAACACTCCCCCACCCGTGGGCATCACCATGGGGGATGCCGCTGGCATCGGCCCCGAAATCGTCGTCAAGGCCTGTGCCCAGGGCCTGAATGCTCCATGCGTGGTGTATGGCGATGCCGGTGCGCTACGCCGCGCGGCCGCTGCGCTGGGCGCGCGCCTGACAATCCGCGAGATCGCCCATGTCGGCCAGGCCAACGGCGATGCCGGCCACATCGAGGTGGTGGCCTGCGGCCCCGCCCTGCCGACCGACCTGCCCCATGGCAAGGTCAGCGCCGCCGCCGGGCGCGCCGCCTATGACTACGTCTGCGCTGCCATCGACGATGCCAGGGCCGGCCGCATCCGCGCCATAGTCACCGCGCCGCTGAACAAGCAATCCATGCACGCCGGCGGCATCGACTATCCCGGCCATACCGAGATCCTGGCCGAGCGTTCGGGCACCCGCAACTTCGCCATGATGCTAGCCAACGATGAACTGCGCGTGCTCCTGGTAACGATTCACGTCGCCCTGGCCGATGTCATGGCGCGCGTCACGCCCGAGGCCGAGCTGACCGCCATGCGGCTGGCCGACCAAGCCTGCCGCCAGATGGGCATCGCCCGTCCCCGCGTAGCGGTGGCGGGCCTGAATCCTCATGCAGGCGAAGGCGGCAAATTCGGCCGCGAAGACCTAGACATCATTGCGCCGGCCATCGACCGCGCGCGCGCCGAGGGCATCGACGCCAGCGGCCCCTGGCCCGGCGACACGGTCTTCATGCGCGCCCGCCGCGGCGAGTTCGACATCGTGGTGGCCCAATACCACGACCAGGGACTGATTCCCGTGAAGTACCTGGGAGTGGACCACGGCGTCAACGTCACCGTCGGCCTGCCGTTCGTGCGCACCAGCGTCGACCACGGCACCGCGTTCGATATCGCCGGCAAGGGCGTGGCCGACCAGGCTTCGCTGATCGCCGCCTTCGACCTGGCGCTGGCCATGACTCCCTGAACCCAACCAGTGGACAGCGGCCCTGGCACTGCCGGCGCCCCGCCGGCCCCGGCGTCTACAATACGGCCCGATTCCGGCGCGCTCGGCGCGCCGCCGCTTTTCGTCATTCCCCCTGCCCCCCTCCATGTCACGCCTTGTCCGTCTCCTGCCCGACCGCTTCACCCTCTACCTGATCTGCACCGTCATCATCGCCAGCATCGCGCCCGCCCACGGCCAGGGCGTGGTGGTGTTCGGCTGGATCACCAACATCGCGGTGGGCCTGCTGTTCTTCCTGCATGGCGCGCGCCTGTCGCGCGAAGCCATCATTGCCGGCCTCACCCACTGGAAGCTGCACCTCACGATCTTCTCGGCCACCTTCCTGATGTTCCCGTTGCTGGGACTGGCGCTCAAGCCGCTGCTGGAACCGCTGGTCACGCCCGAGCTGTACCTCGGCATCCTGTTCCTGTGCTGCCTGCCGGCCACGGTGCAGTCGGCCATCGCCTTCACCTCGATGGCGCGCGGCAACGTGCCGGCGGCGGTGTGCAGCGCCTCGGCCTCCAGCCTGCTGGGCATTTTCCTGACACCGCTACTGGTCGGCACGGTGGTCGCCAACGCCGGCAGCGCGCCGATCTCGTTCGACGCCGTCGGCAAGATCATGCTGCAACTGCTGCTGCCGTTCGTGCTGGGCCAGTTCGCCCGCCGCTGGATCGGCGCCTGGGTGCACAAGCGCAAGGCCATGCTGAAGTTCGTCGACCAGGGCTCGATCCTGCTAGTGGTCTACACCGCGTTCTCGGAAGCCATCAACGAGGGCCTGTGGAGCTCCACGCCGATCCCGGCGCTGCTGGGCCTGGTGGTGTGCTGCGCCGTCATCCTGGCGCTGGCGTTGGGCTTGTCGGCGCTGGCCGGCAAGGTGTTCGGCTTCAACCTGCCCGACCGCATCACGCTGCTGTTCTGCGGCTCCAAGAAGAGCCTGGCCAGCGGCATCCCCATGGCCCAGGTGCTGTTCGCAGGCCATGCCGTGGGCGCCATCGTGCTGCCGCTGATGCTGTTCCACCAGATCCAACTGATGGTCTGCGGCGTGCTGGCCGCGCGCTATGGCAAGCGGCCCGAAACGCAAGAGTGAATCCACCGCACCCTCATGAAAAAGCCGCGCCCGAGGGCGCGGCTTTTTTTCGGGCCAGGCGGCTGCGCACGCTCAATACATGTCGCGAGGCTGTGCACCGGAGAAGTTCAGGAAGCGCGTGCTCGAGCCCTGGAAGGTCAGGCGCACCGTGCCGATGGGGCCGTTACGCTGCTTGCCGATGATGATCTCGGCGGTGCCCTTGTCCGGCGAATCGGGGTTGTAGACCTCGTCGCGATAGATGAACAGGATCACGTCGGCGTCCTGTTCGATGGCGCCCGATTCGCGCAGGTCGCTCATCACGGGACGTTTGTTGGGGCGTTGCTCCAGGCTTCGGTTCAACTGCGACAGCGCGATCAGCGGACAGTTCAGCTCCTTGGCCAGGCCTTTGAGCGAACGGCTGATTTCCGACACTTCGGTGGCACGGTTCTCGCCCGAGCCGTTGCCCGACATCAGTTGCAGGTAGTCGATGATGATCAGGCCGAGCTGGCCGCACTGGCGCGCCAGGCGGCGCGCGCGGGCGCGCACTTCCATCGGGCTGAGCGCGGGCGATTCGTCGATGTAGACCTGCGCGTCCTGCATCAATTGCACCGCGTGGGTCACGCGCGGCCAGTCCTCGGCGATCAGCTTGCCGGTACGCATGCGGTGCTGGTCGAGCAGGCCGACCGAGCCGAGCATACGCATGGCCAACTGCACCGCGCCCATTTCCATCGAGAACACCGCCACCGGCAGGCCCTCTTCGATGGCGACGTGTTCGCCAATGTTCATCGAGAACGAGGTCTTGCCCATGGACGGGCGGCCGGCCACGATGATCAGGTCGCCGCCCTGCATGCCCGAGGTCATCTTGTCCAGGTCGGTGAAGCCGGTGGGAACGCCGGTCACGTCGGAGGTGCTTTCGCGGTGATAGAGCTCGTCGATGCGTTCCACCACCTGCGTCAGCAGCGGCTGGATTTCCTGGAAGCCGGCGGCGCCGCGCGCGCCTTCCTGGGCAATCTGGAACACCTTGGACTCGGCCTCGTCCAGCAGTTGGCGGGCTTCCTTGCCCTGCGGATTCATGGCGGCCGAGGAGATCTCGTCGGCAATCGACACCAGCTTGCGCAGCATGGCGCGCTCGCGCACGATCTCGCCGTAACGGCGGATGTTGGCGGCCGATGGCGTGTTGTGCGCCAGCGCGTTCAGGTAGGCCAGGCCGCCGGCGTCATCGGCCTTGCCGGCGCTGACCAGCGATTCATGCACGGTGATGACGTCGGCCGGACGCGCCAGACCGATCAGGCGGGCGATGTGGTGCCAGATCAGCCGGTGGTCGTGACGGTAGAAGTCTTCTTCGACCAGCACGTCGGCGATGCGGTCCCAGGCCGCGTTGTCGAGCAGCAGGCCCCCCAGCACTGATTGCTCCGCCTCGATGGAATGAGGAGGAACGCGCAGGTATTCGAGCTGGGAATCGGCAGGTGTGTTCATGGCTTCAATAGTAACGGCTGCAGGATGTCCGCAACGCGGAAGAAACCCTGCACGTCGCGTGACGGCAGGCGGCCCAGCAGGGGCCGCAGCGGCGTGGCGGCGAAGGACAATAGCCGCGCCAGGCGGCGCAGGCGGGCCTGGACCTCGGGATCGGGATTGCACTCGAAATAGACGTCCAGGGCCAGTTTACCCAAGGTACGTCCGACATCATCGGGCAACTTGCGCAAGGACACCAGCGAGGCCAACATCTGGAACAGGTCATAGGCCTGGGCCAGGGGGCGCGACAGGGTCGAGCCGATGTTTTCCTCGAAGTCGATGCGCCACAGTTCGCCATCTTGCAGGGTGATGTTACGGATCTGGGCGCCGCCATGCCAAAGCCCGCGGCCATGGAAATCGGCGAGGTCGGCCGCGGCGGCGCGCGTCAGCCACAGGCGCGTGGCGTCGTCTTCGTTGCGGATCAGGTCGGCCAGGTCTTCGCCGACGAACTCCAGCACCAGCAATCCGTCCTCCTGCCACCAGACCTCGGGCACGCGGCAACCGGCCTGCAGCAATTGCCGCAGGCGCCGGGCCTCGTGTTCGAGGCCATTGCGCAGCAGAATGCCCGGACGTGGGAACTCCCCCAGGAACAGCTTGCAGCCCAGTCCCAGGAACAACGCGCGCGCATAGCGCAACACGTAGCTCACACCGCTGGCCAGGCCCGGGCGCCGGCGCTTGATGATGCAGCGCACGCCATCGATGGTCGCATCGCGCACCGACGGCTCGCGCTCGGCGTCCCGGCTGTCGAGCCAGGCGCGCAATCCGGCGGGGGCGTTGTGGTGGACGGGCGGCTGGGTCAAGAGGTCCTCGGAGGAAACAGCGTGTGGTACGGGCGCGCAGCCCGCAAGACTACACGCAATTGGCGGCGGGCAACGCGCAGAGAGTCAGGCGCAAAGAAAAAAAGCCGGCACGCGGGCCGGCTTTTTCCTACCGCGGGGCCAGGCTTACGACAGTTCGCCTTCGACCAGCACGGTGACGTCGACGAGGACGTCGGCGTGCAGGGCGACTTGCACCGGGTATTCGCCGATGGCCTTCAGTTGACCATTGGCCATGCGCACCTGGGCCTTCTCGATGCCTTCGAAACCGGCCTTCTTCAGGGCTTCGGCGATGTCGGCATTGGTGACCGAGCCGAACAGACGGCCGTCGACGCCGGCCTTCTGGACGATCTTCAGTTGGTAGCCGTTGACGCGTTCGCCCAGGGCCTGGGCGGCAGCCAGCTTCTCGGCCTGGGCCTTTTCCAGTTCGGCGCGGCGGGCTTCGAATTCCTTCAGGGCGGCGTCGGTGGCACGACGGGCCTTCTTCTGGGGAATCAGGAAGTTGCGGGCGTAACCATCACGCACGCGGACGACTTCGCCGAGGTTACCCAGGTTGACGACTTTTTCGAGCAGAATAACTTGCATTTCAGTGCCCCGGATTAGTTGTGGTTGTCGGTGTAAGGCAACAGGGCCAGGAAGCGCGCGCGCTTGATGGCGGTGTCCAGCTGGCGCTGGTAGATTGCCTTGGTGCCGGTCAGGCGAGCCGGGATGATCTTGCCGTTTTCTTGCACGAAGTCGCGCAGGGTGTCCAGATCCTTGTAGTCGATCTCTTCGACGCCGGCGGCGGTGAAGCGGCAGAACTTACGACGCTTGAAGAGCGGGTTCTGCTGCGTGAATTTGCGTTTTTCCTTGCGTTTTCCGAAGAAAGCCATGATATGTGCCTCTATGTTTGAGGGGACCGGGTCTGCCTTGTTCGGGCCCGACTCCCCGTAACCTATCCGTATTCAGACGGCGCTTGCGCGCCCCTATTGCCCTTTTCCCGTCAAGCCACCAGCGGATCGCGTCCTGCGCTGCCGCTGACCCGCCGCACCTGCTGCAGATGCAACTTGAACTTCACGGAGTCCTTGCGCACGGGGGCCAGAAACCCTCGCACCTGCAATTCGGACCCTAGCGCCGTTCCTTGCAACAGCAACGCCAGATCGCCCAGTGCCACGGCCGAGATCGTCAGTTCGACACGGCGCGGATGGCCGGCTTCGATGACCTCAGATTCGTGCGCCAGCACCATTTCCAGGGCTGGCAGACCGGCGGGCGTGTGGCGCAAAGGCTCGCATTCGAGAACGCGGGCGCTGAGTTCCAGCGTGTTCATCCTGCCAGGCACCGAGGGGACTTCATGGGATGGGCTGCTCGCGTGAGCCCTGCTTACTCGGCCTGAGCCGCGACAGCTTCGGCCGAAGCCTTGCGGGCTTCTTCGCGCTCGACCGACTTCATCATGATCGAGGGAGCGGTCTGGGCCTTCTTGGTCTTGATGACCAGGTGGCGCAGCACGGCGTCGTTGTAGCGGAACGAGTGTTCCAGCTCATCCAGCGTGGCTTGGCCGCACTCGATGTTCAGGCAGACGTAGTGAGCCTTGACGAGCTTCTGGATCGGGTAGGCCAGTTGACGGCGGCCCCAGTCTTCCAGGCGGTGCACCGAGCCGCCTTGGCCCGTGACCAGCGCTTGGTAACGCTCGACCATGGCGGGCACTTGCTCGCTTTGGTCGGGGTGAACGATAAACACCACTTCGTAGTGACGCATGAGTAAAACTCCTTGAGGATGTCTTGCCTGCCGCTCGCCTGACACCGTCATCGGCCCATTTTCACGGGACGTTTCGGCTTTCCAGTGCTTTCTCTATCACTGGTCTTTTTCTTCGAGGCGTATGGCTTGCAAGGGGCAGCCCGCTACCCAAAAAACATGGGCGGTCGAGCAAGAAAGCTCTCGATTATCGCCGATCGCACAGCCTGACGCAAGCCGAGCGGATGTCAAGAAATCGGGGACGCGTTATTTGCACCCAGCGGACGCGGCGCATCCGCCACACAGATCGGCTGCGGCCGGCTCACCACGCTGACCATCACGTAGCTGATGATCATCAGCAGGAACCAAGAACCCAGCTTGTTGATCGACACCAATTCCCAGCCGTGCGCCTGATTGGGATAGCGCCAGGCGTTGGCGAAGGTGCCGATGTTTTCGGCGAACCAGATGAACAGCGCCACCAGGACGAAGCCCAACAACAGCGGCATGCGGCGGTAATCGCGCCAGATGCGGAAATAGACCCAGGTGCGGGCGAACAGCAGCGCCGTCAGGCCGAACAGCGCCATCCGGAAGTCGGCGATGAAATGGTGCGCGAAGAAATTCACGTAGATCAGCACCGACAGCGCCACGGTCGCGGCCAGCGGCGGATGAGCGCGAAAGCGGAAGTCGAACAGGCGCCAGACCCGCGCCAGATAGCTGCCGACCGCCGCATACATGAAACCGGTGAAGAGCGGCACGCCGCCAATGCGCAGCACGCTGGCCTCGGGGTAGATCCAGGAGCCGGCCGCCGTCTTGAACAGCTCCATGCCGGTGCCGACCACATGGAACATCAGGATGACCTTGGCCTCGTCCCAGGTTTCCATGCGCAGGGCCAGCAGCGCAGCCTGGATCGCGAGCGCCGCCAGCGTCAGGAAATCGTAGCGCGCCAGCCAGGCGTCTTGCGGATACCACCAGTGCGTACCCAGCAGCAGCGCGCACATCAGGCCGCCGAACAGGCAGGCCCAGGCCTGCTTCACGCCGAAGCGGAAGAACTCGTAGAGCGCGACGCCCAAACGGCCGCGGCCGGCCAGTTGATTGGCCAGCCGCGCTTCCCACCCTTGCAGTCTCGCGATGAGCGGCCAGTCATTGGCCGCCGGATGGCGCACGGAGGGCTCAGCCTTCCACCACGGCGTAGGCCGAGTGGTTGTGGATCGATTCGAAGTTCTCGGCCTCGACGCGATAGCGGGCGATGCCGGGATGCGCGTTCAGGCGGGCCGCCACGTCGCGCACCAGGTCCTCGACGAACTTGGGGTTGTCGTAGGCGCGTTCCGTGACGAATTTCTCGTCGGGGCGCTTGAGCAGCCCCCAGAGTTCACATGAACCTTCGTCTTCGATCAGGCGGATGACGCCGTCCATGCCGATGTCGGATTCCAGGATGGCCGAGACCGTCACGTGCGAGCGCTGGTTGTGCGCGCCGTATTCGGAGATGGCCTTGGAACACGGGCACAGGCTGGTCACCGGCACCTGCACGACCAGTTCGAACTCGACCTGGTCACCCTGGGCGCGGGCGATCCACTGCACTTCGTAGTCCAGCAGGCTCTGCACGCCGGAGATCGGCGCCGACTTGTTGATGAAGTACGGAAAAGCCGCGGTGATGTCGCCGCGCTCGGCGTGCAGCAGCGGCAGCATATCGGCCGCCATGGCGCGGAACAGCGTCGGCGTCATGGGGGTGCTGCGGTACTTTTCCAGCAGCGCCACGAAGCGGGACATGTGCGTCCCCTTTTCTTCGGGGGGCAGCGCCACCGTCAGGGTCCAGTTGGCCACGGTGCCCTGGGGCGAACCGTCGGCATTTTCGATGAGCATGGGGTGGCGCACGCCACGGATGCCCACGCGCTGGATCGGGATGTGCCGCGTGTCCGTCGAGCTCTGGACGTCGGGCATCACGATGGCGGGGTCGATCGGAGAATTCATTTCGGCTTACCAGTCTGGGCGACGAGCGTGGCGTGAACACGCAGACCCAGGAATCTTTAGGAGGGGGCCATTATCGCCCAAAGTCCCGCCAGCGCCAGGGAAAACCCTTTCATTCGTAGGACGGCGGGGCCGGAACACACTGTTTCGCCACACGGACCAAACCGGCGGGCCGGTCCGTGGCTGCGCGCAATCAGGCCAGCAACACCGCGTAGCGCGCCCGGATCGATTGCTCGATGCCGGCGGCATCCAGGCCGATCCCGGCCAGCAGCGCCAATTGGTCGCCGTGGTCGATGAACGCGTCGGGGAAGCCCAGTTGCAGCACCGGGATCGCGACCCCTTCGGCGGCCAGCACTTCCAGCACGGCGCTGCCGGCGCCGCCCATGACGGCAGCGTCCTCGATCGTCACCAGCGCGTCGTGGCGGCTGGCCAGCTCGAGAATCAGGGCGCGGTCGATCGGCTTGACGAAGCGCATGTCGGCCACGGTGGCGTCCAGCTTCTCGGCCGCCGCCAGCGCCGGCTGCAGCAGCGTGCCGAAGGCCAGCACGGCGATCTTGCGGCCTTCGCGCCGCACCACGCCGCGGCCCAGCTCGACCGTATCCAGGCCGGCCGTTTCCGCCGCGCCGCAGCCCGCGCCGCGCGGATAGCGCACCGAGGCCGGGCCGGGATACTGATAACAGGTGGACAGCAGCAGGCGGGTTTCGTTCTCGTCCGACGGGGTTGCCACGACCATGTTGGGCACGCAACGCAAGAACGCCGTGTCGTAGTTGCCGGCGTGGGTCGCGCCATCGGCGCCGACGATGCCGGCGCGGTCCAGCGCGAACGTGACGTCCAGGTTCTGCAGCGCGACGTCGTGGATCAGTTGGTCGTAGCCGCGCTGCAGGAAGGTCGAGTAGATCGCCAGCACCGGCTTCTGCGCTTCGCAGGCGATGCCGCCGGCGAACGTCACGGCGTGCTGCTCGGCGATGCCGACATCGAAGTAACGCTGCGGGAAGCGCTTCTCGAATTCGACCAGGCCGCTGCCCTCGCGCATCGCGGGGGTGACGGCGACCAGGCGCGAATCCTGCTCGCCCATGTCGCACAGCCAGTCGCTGAACACCTGGGTGAAGGTGCGCTTGCCCGGCCCCTTCGATTGCTGGATGCCAACGGCGGGATCGAACTTGCCGGGGCCGTGGTACAGCACCGGATCGGCCTCGGCCAGCTTGTAGCCCTGCCCCTTCTTGGTGACCACATGCAGGAACTGCAGGCCTTGCAACGCCTTCAGGTTCTGCAGCGTCGGCACCAGCGCGTCGAGGTCGTGGCCGTCGATCGGGCCGACGTAGTTGAAGCCGAATTCCTCGAACAGCGTGGCCGGCGTGACCATGCCCTTGGCGTGTTCCTCGAAGCGGCGCGCCAGTTCCAGCACCGGCGGCACGTGCTGCAACACGGCGCGGCCGACGTTCTTGGCGGCGGCGTAGAAGCGGCCCGACATCAGGCGCGCCAGGTAGCGGTTCAGCGCCCCCACCGGCGGCGAGATCGACATGTCGTTGTCGTTCAGGATCACCAGCAGGTTGATGTTGGGCGTGACGCCAGCGTTGTTCATGGCCTCGAAGGCCATGCCGGCGGACATCGCGCCGTCGCCGATCACGGCGATGTGCTGGCGCTGCACGCCGGCATTGCGCGAGGCCACCGCCATGCCCAGCGCGGCCGAAATCGAGGTCGACGAATGCGCGGTGCCGAAAGCGTCGTATTCGGACTCGCTGCGCTTGGGAAAGCCCGAGATGCCGCCCTGCTGGCGCAGCTTGGCCATGCCGGCGCGGCGACCGGTCAGGATCTTGTGCGGGTAGGACTGGTGGCCCACGTCCCAGACGATGCGGTCGTGCGGCGTGTCGAAGACCTGATGCAGCGCCAGCGTCAGTTCCACCGTGCCCAGGTTGGACGACAGGTGGCCGCCGGTCTTGGAGACCGACTCCAGCACGAAGCCGCGCAATTCGTCGGCCAGCCGCTTGAGCTCGCGACGATCCAGGCGCTTGAGGTCTGCCGGGGATTGGATGCGGTCCAGTAATTCAGTCGTCATGCTTGTATGGGGTTCGTATGCCCGGCCTGCGGCCAGCCCGGACGGGTCACGGTCAGCGGTCTCGGAGGACGATGAAATCAGCCAGTTCGGCCAGGCGCTTGCCGGCGTCGCCCAGCGGCTCGAGCGCGGCCAGTGCGGCTTCGCGCAGTTCGCTCGCGAACGCACGGGCCTCGTCCAGGCCCAGCAGCGAAACGTAGGTCGGTTTGTTTTCGGCCGCGTCCTTGCCCGGGGTCTTGCCGAGGCTGGCGGAATCGGCGGTCACGTCGAGAATGTCGTCCACCACCTGGAACGCCAGGCCCATGGCCTGGGCGTAGACATCCAGGGCCTGGCGCGAGGCCGAGCTGGCGCCGGCGACAATGCCGCCCAGCGCCACGCTGCAGGCCAGCATGGCGCCGGTCTTCATGCTGTGCATCTGCTGCAGTTCGTCGCGCGACAACCGGTGGCCGACGCTGAGCAGGTCGATGGCCTGGCCGCCGGCCATGCCCTGGCTGCCCGCCGCGCGCGCCAGCGACTGCGTCGCCTGCACGATCAGGGCTGGAGCGATGGGCATGGAGGCCAGCAGCTCGAAAGCCAGCGGCTGCAGCGCATCGCCGGCCAGCATGGCGGTGGCTTCATCGAACTGCACATGGGTGGTGGGGCGGCCGCGGCGCAGAACGTCGTCGTCCATGCAGGGCAGGTCGTCGTGCACCAGCGAGTAGGCGTGGATCAGTTCCACCGCCGCCGCGGCGCGGTCCAGCGAGGCCTCGACGGCCAGCACGCTGCCACTGACCGGGCAGGCCTGGCCGGCGGCATAGACCATCGCGGCCCGCACCCGCTTGCCGCCACCGAGCACGGCATAGCGCATGGCTTCATGCAGGCGGGCGGGCACGGCGTCGGCGGGCGGCAGGAGGTCGTCAAGCACGTCTTCGACGTGCCGCACGCGCCCCTGCAGCCACTCCGGGAAAGCGAGTTGAATTTGCTTCATCCGATTCTTATTCGTCATCCAGCGCCGCCGGATCCAGCGGACGCAGCAAGTCGCCCTCGAGGACCTTGACCTGCTGTTCGGCCTGCGCCAAGCGTTCCTGGCAGACGCGCGTCAACGCCACGCCGCGGCGATAGGCGGCCAGCGACTGCTCCAGCGGCAGCGAGCCGTCTTCCATGGCCGCGACCAGCGATTCCAGTTCGGCCAGGGCCGTTTCGAAATCCTGGGGCAAGGGACGGTCGTCGGTCTGCGGATCGGCTTGGGAAGGTTTGGCCAAACGGGCCTCCGGGGGCACTAGGGGTGGATCAATCCGTGAATTGTACGAGATACCACAGCCCCGCCTCGACCTGCCGCCGCGCTCAGGCCGGCGCCCCCGCCAGGCCCGCGATGGTGGCCCGCAACGCGGGCGCCACCTGGGTCCGCAACCCGGCCTCGGGCAGCAGGCCTTCGGGGCCGCCGCAACTCATGACGAACACGCCCTCCCCGGTCACGGAAGTGAAGGGCACCGCCACCGCATTGATGCCCGACTGCCACTCGCCGATGGCAAAGCAGCAGCCGGTGTCGCGCAACTCGGCGCGGGCGCGCTCGATCGCCGCCGCCGCCGGCGCGGCCGGCCCCAGCCGTTCCAGCACATCGGCGCAGGCCGCCGCCGGCAGGCTGGCGAGATAGGCGCGGCCCATGGCGCTGTCGAGGCTGGCGCGATAGCCGACCGGCAACCTCAGATACAGGGCGGACGAACCGTGGATGGCCTCGACGTAGGTCATGGCGTCGCCGTCGAACGCGCCCAACGCCACCGCGCCGCCGGTCTCGCGCGCCAGGTCGCTCATCGATGCCTTGGCCAACTCGCGTACCTCTAGCCCTGCCAGCAGGCCGAAGCCCAGCGCCAGCACGCCGTATCCCGGCGAGTACTTGCCGGTGTCCGGGTGGTAGCGCAGGTAGCCCAGCTCGGTCAGGGTATAGGTAATGCGGCTGATGGTGGGCTTGGGCAGGCCGGTCAGGCGCGCCAGGTCCAGGTTGCCCAGCGCGGCCACTCCCGGCCGAAAGCAGCGCAGCACTTCCAGGCCGCGCGCCAGCGACGTGATGAAGTCGGGAGATACCGGCCCCTCGCCCACCGCCCCGGCCCGCTTGCGGCGCGCAGGGGCGCTCAGCGCCAGTTTCTGGTCGGGCTTGGCGGCGGGGTGCGCAATGCGCTTGGCGTCAGAAAAAGATTGCATTTCTATTCGCTTCGTTTTTATAGTTTATTTCGAATAACAAAACTAAATTCCATTTAACGGAATTTAAAACATCCAAGGAGACCTGGCAAGCCCCACGCCACCCCGCCTCGCGGGCACCGGCCAGGGCCAAGCCAGGCCCGACGGTTCCACTCATGCACGCGATTCCAAGGGGAAAACATGATTCGCAAACGCTATAAATTCCTGGCTGGCCTGTTGCTCGGCATCGCCGCTCTGGGCGCCGCCCAGGCCGACACCTACCCGTCGCGCCCGATCAAGGTCGTGTCGCCATTCCCGGCCGGCGGCGCCACCGACGTGCTGACCCGCCTGCTGGCGGAACGCATGGCCAAGACGCTGGGCCAGCCGATGATTGTCGAAAACAAGGCCGGCGCCGGCACCTCGATCGGCGCCGCCTTTGTCGCCCGCGAGGCGCCCGACGGCTACACCATCCTTATGGCCACCAACTCCACCCTGGTGACCAACCGCTACCTGTACAAGGAACTGCCCTATGACCCCGATGGCTTCGCGCCGATCGGCATGGTGGGCGTGGGGCCGCTGGTGCTGCTGTCCAGTCCCAGGCAATCCTTCAACAGCACCGCCGACGTGGTCGCCTACGCCAAACAGCACCCCGGCAAGCTGACCTTCGCCACCTTCGGCGCCGGCACCTCGTCGCACCTGGCCGGAGAATTGTTCAAGGAGCGCGCCGGCATCGACATCCTGCATGTGCCCTTCAAGGGCGCAACCCAGGCTCTGCCGGCCCTGATCAGCGGCGACGTGGACCTGTTCTTCGACATGGTCGCCACCGGAATGCCGCAAGCGAAGGCCGGCAAGGTCAAGGTGTTCGGCATCACCAGCCCGACGCGCCTGGCCACCGAATCGACGCTGCCGACGCTGGCCGAGCAAGGTTATGCAGGCTTTGACATGACGGCCTGGTTCAGCTTTGTCGCCCCCAAGGGCACGCCCGCACCAGTGCTGGACAAGCTGCAAGCGGCCCTGGCCGAAACGCTAAAGGACGAGACGGTGAAAAAGCGCATGCTGGACATGGGCATCGACCCGCGTACTGGCAGCGCCACCGAATTGGCGCAGCAGATCAAGAACGAACAACCCATCGTGTCGCAGTTGATCAAGCAAGCCAATATCGTTCTGCAATGACGGCAGGCGCGGTTTCGTGACAAAACGTTCACTGGACCGCGGCCGCGCCCATACCGGTGCCGCATGGCGCCTCAGGCCGACAGGGTCCCGCGGGGCCCTGTCGGTTTTTCATGCGCCCCCTAACCCCTGGATACAGTCCCCGCGCGCGCCCGGCTGCTAAGGTGAACGCGAGGACAGGCGCCGTGAGGGCGCCGTGCGTGATCGCCGAACCCGGGAGCCCGATGCCACAGACCGATGACCGCTATGCCCGCCTGGACGCCGCCCGCTGGCTCGCCGCCGCGGCGGTGGTGCTGCTGCACAGCGCCGCCCTGATCGTCAGCGAACCGGCGGCGTACGGCAACGGCGCCTGGCTGGCCGCAAATCTGTACGATTCTGCGGCGCGCTGGTGCGTGCCGGTATTCGTGATGGTCAGCGGCGCCCTGTTGCTCGACCCGGCCAGGCCCGAGGACGCGCGGCGCTTCTACAGCAAGCGGGCTGCGCGGATCCTGACGCCGCTGGTGTTCTGGAGCCTGTTCTACCTGGCCTGGCGCACCGGCCTGGACTGGTGGGACGACGGCCACGTCGATTTTTCTTTCTGGCCGCGCAAGGTCGCGCAGGGCGAACCCTACTACCACCTCTGGTACCTATACATGATCGTGGGGCTGTACCTGTTCGCCCCCCTGGTCCGGTTGCTGTATGCGCGCAGCACGCCGCGCTCGCGTTCGCTTTGGGTGATGGGCATCCTGGGCCTGGCCATCCTCGATGCGTTGTATCGGCGCGCCCTGGGCGCGCAACCCGGCTTCTTCCTGACCTGGTTCCTGCCCTACCTGGGCTATTTCGTCGCGGGACGCCAGATCTTCGATGGCGAATTGCGCGTGCCGCGCCCGGCCCTGGTGCTGGCAGCGAGCGTGGGGGCCACCGCGCTGGGTGTGTACACCCTGTCCAGCAACCGGACGTTGGACACCTATTTCTACGACTACTTCAGCCTGACCGTGCCGTTCATGTCGCTGGCGGCGTTCCAGTGCATCGTCTCGTCGCCGCGCCTGCCGCGCCTGGCGTCACTAGCCCCGCTGACCTTCGGTGTCTACCTGATTCATCCGGTATTCCTGGATGTGGCGCACCGGGCCGGCGCCATCAGCGGCGCGCGCCGCGACGCCTGGGTCGTGCCCCTGCTGACCCTGGCGGTGTTCGCCTTGTCAGCCGCCAGCAGTTGGCTGTTGCGGCGCCATCCCGCCACCCGCAAGCTGGTCTGAAAAACCTACGGCGCACAAGGTTATTCAGGCTTTGCGCGAAGTCAAACCACCGCGGCCGGATCCTCACTAAGCTTCACCGATCTTCACGGGCGTGGGGAAAAGGGTTGGGGTACAATTGACGGCTTACTTGATCGGCCAGACACCGATTTTTCTTCGCGCCAGAACGGATTTGCGGATTTGGCCACCGCCCCTTGCAAACCGTGTTTGCAAAACCGCGAAAGCGGCCGGGGGACGTGGCAATGTTCAAGCCGTCCTGGCTTTTTAACGCCGGGCCGCCCCAGAAAGAGGCCCCCATTTGAGGGCAGTCAGCCCAACTGGTACGTAGTACACAGTGGGCGCGGCGTTGGGGGAAATATTCATCCGAGCGGAGGGAATCATGACCGACATCGGTCGGATGGCACATGTTGTGCCAGCTCGCACCCAGCTACCCGTCAGTGCTTACTTTGACGAAGCCCTCTTTGCCCGCGAGCAAGAACTCATTTTCAAGCAATCCTCGCTGTACGTCGGCCACCAGAAGCTGGTGCCCGAAGTCGGGGATTGGCGCACCTTGGCCCAGGAAAATGGAGGGCGCGTGCTGGTTCGCAACCAGCAGGGCGTTGAACTCATCTCAAATGTCTGCCGCCACCGCCAGGCATTGATGCTGGGCGGCCAGGCCGGCGACGTCACCGGCCATTGCAATTCGCACGGCAGCCTCAAGGCCACCGGCGGCAACATCGTCTGCCCGCTGCACCGCTGGACCTACAACAACCAGGGTGAGCTGCTGGGCGCGCCGCAGTTCGACACCACGCCGTGCATGAACCTGCAGAAGTTCCGCCTGCGCGATTGCCACGGCCTGCTGTTCGAAGGCCCGCGCGACCCGGCCGCCGACATGGCGCCGCTGTTCGCGCGGCCCGAGTTCGACTTCGGCGACTACGTGCTGGACCACGTCGAAGTGCACCAGTGCAACTACAACTGGAAGACCTTCATCGAGGTGTATCTGGAGGACTACCACGTCGGCCCGTTCCACCCCGGCCTGGGCCGCTTCGTCACCTGCGACGACCTGACCTGGGAGTTCAACGACTGGTACAGCCTGCAGAAGGTCGGCGTGCACAACGCGCTGGCCCAGCCGGGTTCGGACGTATACAAGCAATGGCATGATCGCCTGCTGTCGTTCCGCGACGGCGATGCGCCGGATTTCGGCGCGGTCTGGGTCACGTATTTCCCGACTCACATGATCGAGCTGTATCCGCACGTGCTGGTGCTGTCGACGCTGTACCCGAAGAGCCCGCAGGAAACGGTCAACGTGGTCGAGTTCTACTACCCCGAGGAAATCGCCGCCTTCGAGCGCGAATTCGTCGAGGCGCAGCGCGCGGCCTACATGGAAACGGCGATCGAGGACGACGAGATCGCCGAGCGCATGGACGCCGGCCGCAAGGCGCTGATGCTGCGCGGCGTGAACGAGACCGGTCCTTACCAGTCGCCGATGGAAGACGGCATGCAGCACTTCCATGAGTGGTACCGCCGCATCATGCAGGAGCGGCTCTGAAGACACGCTCCGCCAACGCAAAAGGGCTCGCGATCGCGAGCCCTTTCTTTTTGCCGGGGCGGCTGCTCAGCGGCCGAGGGCGGCGGCGACGGTGCGCTCCCCGATTGCCAGTCCGACCGTCATGCCCACGCCCGAATGCATCACCGCCACCGTGGTGGCGGCATCCACCGGCATCACCGAGAACGGCGCCGGGCCATGCGTGCCGTAGACGCCCTGCCAGCGCTCCAGCACCCGCAGCCGCGCGCCCAGCGCCTGCGATGCCAGGTCCAGCATGGCGTTGTCGACGACCTCGTCGTTGAACGGGAAGGCATCCTGGCCGTAGCGGTGCGAGTCGCCGATGATCAGCTCGCCATAGGGCGTGGGGCTGATCAGCAGATGGATGCCGTTTTCCAGCAGCATCGGCGTGCGCGCCTGGATCTGCTCGCGCAGCGCCAGCGCCGACGGCAGGTCCGAGAAGGCGCCGTAGTGCACGCAGGACAGGCCCGTGAGCAGCGGGCGGTCCAGCGCCATGGGACGCGTCTCGAAGGCCGCGCGCAGCATCTGCAGGCGCGTCACCTCCAGGTTCAGCGGCGCGAACTGTTCGGGCAGCAGCGTCAGGTAGTCGTGGCCGGGGCAGACGAAGACGTGCGCACCAGTGAAGTCGCCCGCGGTGGTCGCGACCTGCCCCTGCTCGACGGCGCGCGCCAGGGTGCCGGTGACGAATTCGACGCCCAGCGATTCGGCCAGGTAGCGCGTGATGGCCGGCAAGGCCTCGCGCGAATAGATCTGCAGGTCGTCCAGCCCGCGCAGCGCGGCGCGGTGGTGCGCCAACTGGCCGTCATACAGCTTCGCCACCTCACGGCCCGACAGCAGCTCGGCGCGATAGCCTTCCTGTTGCAGGCGGGTCCGGGCGAATTCGTCCAACACATCGGCTTCGCCGTCATCGCGCGCCAGCACCAGCGCGCCGTTGGCGCGCACATGGAAGCCCGCCTTGGATGCCAGGTCCAGCCACAGCTCGCGCGCCTGCTGGGCGTGCGACAGCATCATGCCGGGGGCCTGGCCGGTGACGATCACCTGGCCGAAATTGCGGATGGTCGCGCCATGCGCCTGGCGGCTGCGTTCGATCACGGCCACCGACAGGCCGCGCTTGGCGGCGGCCCAGGCGTGGGCGACGCCCAGCATGCCGGCGCCGACCACGACTACGTCGAATTTTTTCATTTGGAGAACAAGACAGAGAGGTTGCGCGGGAAGCGCCCGCCCGGGCGCCTCCCCTGCCGCGTCGGCCCGATTACTTCTTCTTGGACTCGGACTTGCCGTCGTAGCGGCGGGTCCACTCGGCGATGATGCGATCGCGGTTGGTGGCGGCCCAGACGAAGTCGTTCTTGATCATGCGCTTGGTCAGGTCGGCCGGCAGGTTGGGGTTGGACGTGGCGATCGAGGGAATCGCCAGCACCGCGAAGTTGGCCTTGTACAGCTCGTTGGCCTCACGGCTGGCCGAGAAGTCGGCCAGCTTGCGCGCGGCTTCCAGGTTCTTGGTGCCCTTGACGATGGCGGTGGCTTCGACTTCCCAGCCCAGGCCTTCGGACGGGAACACGGCCTCGACCGGCGCGCCGTCGGCCTTGAGCTTGGCGGCGCGGTAGTCGAACGACACGCCGATCGGGAATTCCCCGGCGGCGGCCAGGTTGCATGGCTTGGAGCCCGAGTGCGTGTACGAACCGATGTTCTTGTGCAGGGCGTCCATATAGGCCCAGCCCTTCTCTTCGCCAAAGATCTGCAGCCAGGCGCTGACGTCCAGGAAGCCGGTGCCGGACGAGGCCGGGTTCGGCATGACGATCTTGCCGGCGTAGACCGGCTTGGTCAGGTCCTGCCACGATTCGGGCTTGGGCAGCTTCTGCTTTTCGGCTTCGACAGTGTTAAAGCAGATGGCGGCGGCGAAGCCGTCCATGCCGACCCAGGTGGGCTCGGCCTTGGCATCGCGCATGTTGGCGGCGATCTGGTCCAGGCCCTTGGGGGCGTAGGGCTGCAGCATGCCTTCCTTGTCCATCAGGCCCAACGAGGTGCCGGCCAGGCCCCAGATCACGTCGGCCTTGGGGTTGCTCTTTTCGGCCAGCAGCTTGGCGGTGATGATGCCGGTGGAGTCGCGCACCCACTGGATCTTGATGTCGGGGTTGGCCTTCTCGAAGGCGGCCTGGTAGGCCTTGATCTGGTCGGCTTCCAGCGCCGTGTAGACGGTCAGCGTGGTTTCGGCGGAAGCGGCGCCGGTAAGGCCGGCGAAGGCGGCGGCCAGGGCAAGCAGCGTGAAGCGTTTCATGAAGGAACTCCGTGGGTGAGCGGAAAAAGGGTGAGTCAGGTCCCCGCGGCCGGCGGATGCCCGCCGCGGTGCGTTGCGAAAAAAGGTTGGTCGGGGTCGGCGGTCGCGGCCTCAGGGTCGCTGTCCCGCCGCCAGGCGGGATTCGATATCGGCGATGACGCCGGGCAGATCGGCCACGGTGTCGATCAGGTAATGCGGCGCGGCGCTCGACAGTTCGCGGCCGGCGCGTTCGCGGGCCGCCTGGCGGCCGTTGTCGTCCAGGCTCAGGTATTCGTCCAGCGTCAGGCCGGCGGCGTTGCCCGACAGCAGCAGGCCGACGGTCCACATGCCGGCGCGGCGGCCTTCCTCGATGCCGGGGGCGGTGTCATCGACCTTGATGCAACCGGCCACGTCCGCCAGGGCCAGCTCCACCACGTTCTTGAGCGCCATGGCCGGCGCCGGGCGGGCGCGCGGCACGTCGTCGCTGGCAACGATGCAATCGGGTTCCAGGCCTTCGCCGGCGGCGCGTTCCACCACGCGGCGCATCACGCTGCCGGGGTAGCCGGAGCACGAGCCGATCTTCAGGCCGCGCTGGCGCAACGCGCGCAGCAGCTCGGCCGCGCCGGGGATGGCCGCCGAGTACTGCGCCACCTTGTCCAGCTGCATCGGCAGAAAGCGCTCGTAGATGGCGGTGACGTCGTCGTCGGTCGGCAGACGGCCGAACCGGGCCTGGTACTGGTTGGCGATGGCGGGTTCGTCGCACAGCGCGCGGATGTGGTCCCACTTGCCCACCCCCATCGGACCGCGAGCCTGTTCCAGCGTGACTTCCATGCCGAACTCGGCAAAGGCGTCGACGAACACCTTGGTCGGCGCGAAGGAACCGAAGTCGACCAGCGTGCCGGCCCAATCGAAAATCACCGCTTCCAGGCGGACGGGCAGAGGCGAAACAGTCATGAGGGTCTTCCTTGCAGAATATTCAATCAAAGGGCGGCGGGCCGGCGCCAGGCCTGGCTGCGCGCCACCAGGGCGCGGCTGGCCAGGTGCAGCAGCAGCGCCGCCACCGCCGAGCTGGCCATGATCACGGTGCACATGGCGGCGGCCGGGCCGATGAAGCCGGCGTCATCCATGTTCAGCACCGCGACGGCGGCCAGTACCGTGGACGGGCTGTACAGGAACACCACGGCCGACACGGTGGTCATGGCGGAAACGAACAGGTAGCGGGCGACGTCGAGCGCGGCCGGCAGGCACATCGGCAGCGTCACGCGCAGGAAGGTGGTCAGGCGCGGCACCTTGAGCGAGGCCGAGGCAGCCTCGAATTCCGGGTCCAGTGCGTTCAGCGCGGTGGCCGCCGTCAGGTGCGCGCTGGTGTAGAAATGCACCACCGTGCACAGCACCAGCAACGGCATGGTGCCGTACAGCACGTTGAGCGGATTGGCGGCGCCGTTGAAGAAGAAGATGTAGCCCAGGCCCAGCACCAGGCCGGGCACGGCCATCGGCATCAGCGCCAGCATCCCCAGCACGCCGCGCAGGCCGCGCGACGACGCGCTGCGGGCCGGCACCTTTTCCATCATCCAGGCGCCCAGGAACACCACCACCGTGCCGATCAGCGCGGTGCAGAAGGCCAGTTCCAGGCTGTTGCGCCAGGCCAGCCAGCCGCCGCCATCCATGTTGTCGAAGTCGTAAGAACGCAGCGACAGCGACAGGTTGTAGGGCCACATCTTCACGAACGAGGCCCACACCGCCACGCCGATGATCAGCAGCAGGAACCCGGCCATGGCGCCTGCCAGCAGCAGGAAGGCCGTGTCGCGCCGGCGGTTGGCGCCGGCCGCGTAGGGCTGGGCGCGGCCGCTCAGCTGGGCGCCCTGGCGGGCCCGCAGGCGGCGGTCCAGCACGAAGGTCAGCAGCGCCGGCAGCAACAGCAGGATGCCGATGGCGGCGCCTTTCGGGAAGTTCTGCTGGCCGACCACGGCCTTGTAGGCTTCCATCGCCAACACGTTGTAGTCGCCGCCCACCACCTTGGGCACGCCGAAGTCGGTCACCGTCAGCGTGAACACCACGCAGCAGGCCGAGAACACCGCATAGCGCGTGCCGGGGAGGGTCACCGTCATGAAGGTGCGCAACGGCCCGGCGCCCATGGCGCGCGCCGCGTCATAGAGGCGGCCGTCGGCCAGCGTCAGGCCGGTCAGCAGGATCATCAGCGCGTGCGGGAAGGTGTAGAACGCCTCGCCCACCACGATGCCCCAGAAACCATAGATGGTGGCGCCGCCGAACAGGCCTTTCAGCAGGCCCTGGTTGCCCAGCAGGTAGACCAGCGCGATCCCCGGCAGCAGCGACGGCGCCAGCAGCGGCAGCAGCGCGATGGTGCGCAGCAGGCCCTTGCCGGGAATGCGGCTGCGCGTCAGGGCATAGGCGAAGGCGTAGGCGCACGGCACCACCAGCATCATGGTGACCGCGCCCACCGTCAGGCTGCGCCCGACCATGCCGAGGAAGCCGTCGCCACCGATGATGCCCAGCACCACCGACAGGCCGGCCCAGTCGCCGTTGGCGTCGGTGACCGACTTGGCCAGAATGGCCACCAGCGGCAGGGCCAGGAACAGCGCCAGGCCCAGCGCCAGGACGCCCTGCCCCAGCGTCAGCCCGAAGGCGCCGACCCAGGCGGGCAGCGGCCGGCGGCCCAATGACGCAGCGACGGGGGCGACAGACGTGTCGGCGGGCGCGGACATGGCGGCGGGAACGGGGCTCGCGGCCGGATCAAGCGTAGGCGCGAATCGCATGGCGCGGCAGCTCCACCCAGCAACGGCTGGCAGCGTGAGGGCCCAGCAGGGCATCTCCGGTTTCGGGGGACACGATCGAATGCACGGTGGCGCCGGGCACGCCTTCCAGGCGCAGCGCCAGGCGGTAGCCGCGGCCCAGGAACACGCCGTCCAACACGTCGGCCAGCATGCTGTTGGGCTGCTCCGGACGCGCCACGCTCACGCGCACCGCCTCGGGCCGCACGAACAGCTTGCCGACATTGCGTTCCAGCGCCTCGTCCACCGCCAGCTCCTGGCGGCCGACGCGTGCGCGGTGCGCGTCGATGCGCTCGAACGGCAGCCAGTTGGCCTCGCCGACGAAATCGGCGATGAAGGCCGAGCCCGGCTGGCGATACAGCTCGCGCGGGGTGCCGAATTGTTCGATGACGCCGCCGTTCATGACGGCGATGCGGTCGGCCATGACCATCGCCTCTTCCTGGTCGTGCGTCACCATCAGCGTGGTGATCGACAGGCGCTTCTGCAGCGCGCGCAGCTCGATGCGCAGGTGTTCGCGCACCCGGGCGTCCAGCGCCGACATCGGCTCGTCCAGCAACAGCAGGGACGGCGACGGCGCCAGGGCGCGGGCCAGCGCCACGCGCTGCTGCTGGCCGCCAGAGATCTGTCCCGGATATTTATGGGAAGCACCGGCCAGGCCCACCAGCGTCAGCATTTCCTCGACCCGGTCGGTCACGTGCTTGCGATGGGCGCGCTTGCCGCTCAGGCCGTAGGCCACGTTCTCGGCCACGGTCAGGTTGGGAAACAGCGCATAGGACTGGAACAGGATGCCGTAATCGCGCGCCTGCGGCTCGGCGTGGGAGATGTCGCGGCCCGACAGTAGGATGGTGCCGCTGTCCTGGCGCTCCAGCCCGGCGATGGCGCGCAGCAGCGTGGTCTTGCCGCAGCCCGAGGGGCCCAGCAGGCACACCAGTTCGCCGGCGCGGATATCCAGCGACACATCCGACAGCGCCGTATGGCTGCCGAAGCGCTTGACGAGATTGCTGACCGACAGAAAGCCTCCGCGCGGCGCCCCGGGCAGCGGCGCGGCGCCCAGCGGAGCAGTGTCGGTATCGCGGTGGAACTGATGGGCCATGGGGCCTCCGGTCTGGGAACGGAGGCAGTATGGAAGGCGCGTATTGAGTGTTTATGACACTTCGCGCAAATGCAGTAATAAAAACATCAAATTATTTTGGTGTACTGGCGATCTTGCGCATTGCGTCCATTTACAGGCCCGTTGAACCGTGCTCGTCGCCGAACTCAAGTCCTTCTATGCCGTGGCTCGCTGCGGCACCGTCACCAAGGCCGCCGCCCAGTTGGGCGTGAGCCAGCCCACCGTGACGGGGCAATTGCGCCAGCTGGAATCGCGCTACGGGGTCGAACTGTTCCACCGCCAGGGCCGCGGCATGCGGCTGTCGGACGCCGGGCACAGCCTGATGCCGATGGTCGAAAAGCTGGTGCAGCAGGAAACCGAGATCGATTTCCGCCTGCGCGACGCCAGCGACCTGCGCGAGGGCAACCTGCGCATCGGCGCCACCGGCCCGTACTACATCATGGACACGGTGCGGCGCTACAACCAGCTCTACCCCGGCATCGACCTGACCGTGGCCATCGGCAACTCGCAGAGCATGCTGCAGGCGCTGCATGACTATCGCATCGAGATTGCCACGTCCTCGTTTCTGATGGATGACAAGCATTTGTACCGCCGCATGATCGCGGCCGATCCGATCCGCGTGGTGACCCATCGCGGCCACCCTCTCGCGCGGCGCGGCAAAGTGGCGCTGGCGGACCTGGCCGACCACGCGCTGCTGCTGCGCGAACCCGGCTCGATGACGCGCCAACTGACCGAAGAGGCGTTGCAGGCGGCCGGCGTGACCGTCCGCCGCACGCTGGAAATCGGCAGCCGCGAATCGATCCGCCAGGCGATCCTGTGCGAGCTGGGGATCAGCCTGATCCCGTCACGCGAAATCCCGTCCCATCCCGAATTGGCGGCCCTGGACATCGAGGGCGCCGACGTCGTGATGCATGAATACCTGTACTGCCTGCGCGAGCGCCAACCGGTGCAGCTCATTGCGCGCTTTCTGGAGATGGCGCCGGCAGCCGGCTGATCCGTGGGATCACTGCCCCGCCTCTTCCCCTTGCGGCCACTCAGGAGACAACCATGGCCTTGACCCTGCAGGACATCGAACAGCTTTTCCTGGAACGCGGGCACCGTTCCTATCATGGCGAATCCGTCAGCCACCTGCGGCATGCGCTGCAGACCGCGACGCTGGCTGAACGCCATGGCGCCAATGCCCAGTTGATCACCGCCTGCCTGCTGCACGACCTCGGGCACCTGATCGCCGACCACCCGGACACGCCCACACTGCGCGGCGTCGACGACAAGCACCAGTATTTCGTGCTGCCGTTCCTGCGCGGGCTGTTCAGTTCGGCGGTGCTGGATCCGATCCGGCTGCACGTGGAGGCCAAGCGCTACCTCTGCTATGTGGAGCCGCAGTATGAAGCGTCGCTTTCCGAGGATTCGAAACGCAGCCTGGCGCTTCAGGGGGGCAGCTTCGATGCGGGCCAGGCGGTGGATTTTGCCAGTATGCCGGGCGCGCCGGATGCGATCCGCCTGAGGCGCTGGGACGACATGGCCAAGGTGCCGGGGCTGGCCACGCCGCCGCTGGACCACTTCCTGGAGATCGCCGAAAGCGTCTCTGGACGGGTCAAGCTGGCGGCGGTCTGGTAAGGCTGCCGCCGCCGTCGCGCTACCACGGCGCGGTTTCCGACCCGGCTTGCGGCTGGGCCGGCCGGTGCGCTCACTCGCCCTTGGCCACCGGCCGGGACGGATCGCTGCACCACTCGCTCCACGAGCCGGGATAGAGGCGCGAGCCGGCCAGGCCGGCAATTTCCATCGACAGCAGGTTGTGGCACGCGGTGATGCCCGAGCCGCACTGGTGCACGATGGCCGCCGGGTCGCGGCCGTCCAGCAAGGCGGTGAATTCCTGGCGCAACAGCGCCGCGTCCTTGAAGCGGCCGTCGGCCTGCAGGTTCTGGCCGTTGGGGCGGTTCAGCGCGCCCGGAATGTGGCCGGCCACCGGGTCCATCGGCTCGACCTCGCCGCGATAGCGGTTGGCCGCGCGCGCATCGATCACCGTGAAGGCGGGACTGGCGATATTGTCCAGCACCGCCTGCGCATCCACGCAGCCGGCCCGCGGCGCGGCCGGCATCACCGGCGCACCGGCCTGCACCGGCGCCGCCGCCTCGGTGGAGGTCGGCAGGCCCGCGGCCTGCCACGCCTGCCAGCCGCCATCGAGCACCGCGACGCGATCATGACCCAGCCAGCGCAGCATCCACCACAGGTGTGCGGCGTACATGCCGCCGCTGGCATCATAGGCCACCACCAGAGTGTCGGGCGTGACGCCGTGGGCGGCCATCAGCGCGCCGAACTGGCCACGCTCGGGCAGCGGATGGCGGCCGTTCCTGCCTGTGCGGCTGGCTGCCAGCTCGGTTTCGTGGTCGAGATAGCGGGCGCCCGGGATGTGGCCCGCGGCGTAGGCCTCGCGGCCCGCGGCGTGGTTCACCAGGTCATGGCGCACGTCGAACACGCGCACGTCCGCCGCCCCCAGGTGGGTGGCCAGGTCGGCGGCGGAAATCAGGGTCATGGTCATCGGTATGGCTCCTCGGGGGGAATCGGGATCGCGGAATCAGGCCGGCTTGGGATCGCGCATGGTGCGCCAGACCGACAGCAGGCCCGCCGAGATGATCAGGCCCATGCCGGCCCAGGCCAGGCCATCCAGGGTATCGCCCCAGAAGCCCATGCCGAGCAGGGCCGCGAAGATGATCGTGCTGTACTGCAGGGCCGCGGTCAGCAGCGCCGAGCCCAGGCCGAACGCCCGCGTCATGGCCAGTTGCCCGAACAGGCCGGTCACGCCCACGCCCAGCAGCGAACCGTAGCCGGTCCAGTCGGCACGGCCCCAGCCTTCGAAACCCAGTCCGGCAAAACTGGAGGCACACACCGCCACCGAGAAAAACAGCACCGTGCGCCATTCGGGTTCGCCGATACGGCCCAATTGGCGGATCTGCATCATGGCGATCGCCGACATGGCGCCGGCGCCCAGGCCCAGCACGGCGGCCAGCCACTGGTCCTCATTGATGCTGGGACGCAGCACCGCGATCACGCCCAGGAAGCCCAGGGCCACGGCGGCGATCCGCACGGGGTCGCGCTGGGCTCCGCCCCACCCCAGCATCCAGCAGGCGATGAACAGCGGCGCCGTGTAGTTCAGGCTGGTGGCGGTGGCCAGCGGCAAGTGGGAAATGGCGAAGAAACCCAGCCACATCGAGGTGACGCCGGACAGATTGCGCCACAGATGCAGCTTCCAGCTGGTGGGCACGATCGACTGGCGCCCGGCGCGGGCCCAGATCAGCAGCAGCACCACCGACGGCAGGCCACGAAACAGCACCACCTGCGGGAGCGTGGCGCCATGCTCGGTGCCGAGCTTCACGAACGACCCCATGATGGCGAACATGGCGGACGCCAGCAACATCCAAAGTGCCTGCATCGGGGGTTTGCGCTCAGGTAAAAGTGGGGGAGGAAATAAGGGAAAGCGATACTATACTCTCCGTCACCGGGAGCGGCGCGGCGGTCGGGGAACTGCGGCGCCGCGGCACAGTCCAATTCCGCACAAATCCCGCTCGCTGAGGAACAAAAAAAGCATGAAACGCATCATCCTTTTCGTCATTACCAACCTGGCCGTCATGCTGGTGCTGTCGGCCACGCTGCGCATCCTGGGCGTAGACCGCTACCTGACCGCCAACGGCCTGAACCTGCAGGCGCTGTTGATCTTCTCGGTGGTGGTGGGCTTCACCGGCGCCATCATCTCGCTGCTGATCAGCAAGCCCATGGCCAAATGGAGCACCGGCGCCCAGGTGATCGATCCCAACGCGCCGCGCAACCAGCGCGAAGCCTGGCTGCTGGACACCGTCCACCAATTGGCCGACCGCGCCGGCATCGGCCGTCCGGAAGTCGCCATCTACGACGGTGCGCCCAACGCGTTCGCCACCGGCGCCTTCAAGAACGACTCGCTGGTGGCGGTGTCGACCGGCCTGCTCGAAAGCATGAGCGAAGAGGAAGTGGCCGCGGTGCTGGCCCACGAAGTGGCCCACATCGCCAACGGCGACATGGTCACGCTGACCCTGATCCAGGGCGTGGTCAACACCTTCGTGGTGTTCCTGGCGCGCGTGGTCGGCTACTTCATCGACCGCGTGGTGTTCAAGAACGAACGCGGCCTGGGCCCGGGCTACATGGTCACCGTGATCGTCTGTGAGATCATTTTCGGCATCCTGGCCTCGATCATCGTGGCCTGGTTCTCGCGCCAGCGCGAGTACCGCGCCGACGCCGGCTCGGCCCACCTGATGGGCGCCCGCGAACCCATGATCCGCGCCCTGGCCCGCCTGGGCGGCCTGGAGCCAGGCGAGCTGCCCAAGTCGTTCGAGGCCTCCGGCATCACCGGCAAGGGCGGCCTGGCGGCCATGTTCGCCTCGCATCCGCCCATCCCGGCCCGCATCGCCGCGCTGCAACAGGCGCGCATGATCTGACGCCGGCCTGGCCCGGACAAAAAAGCCCCTTGATCGCGCAAGGGGCTTTTTGCTTGGCGGCCGCCAACAACCTCAGCATTCGACGATGTTCACCGCCAGGCCGCCGCGCGCCGTTTCCTTGTACTTGGTCTTCATGTCGGCGCCGGTCTCGCGCATGGTCTTGATCACCGAATCCAGCGACACATAATGCTGGCCGTCGCCGCGCAGCGCCATGCGGGCCGCGTTGACGGCCTTGATCGACGCCATCGCGTTGCGCTCGATACAGGGAATCTGCACCAATCCGCCGACCGGATCGCAGGTCAGGCCCAGGTTGTGCTCCATGCCGATTTCGGCGGCGTTCTCGACCTGCTCGACCGAGCCCCCCAGCGCCGCGGCCAGGCCGCCCGCCGCCATCGAACAGGCCACGCCGACCTCGCCCTGGCAGCCGACCTCGGCGCCGGACAGCGAGGCGTTGTACTTGTACAGCAGCCCCACGGCGGCCGCGGTCAGCAGGAAATCGCGCACGCCCTCGCGGTTGGAGCCGGGGACAAAGCGGTCGTAATAGTGCAGCACGGCCGGAATGATGCCCGCCGCGCCGTTGGTTGGCGCCGTCACCACCCGGCCGCCGGCGGCATTTTCCTCGTTGACCGCCATGGCATAAAGATTGACCCAGTCCATCACCGACAGCGGATCGGATAGCGTGCGCTCGGCACGTTGCGTCAGGTTGCGGTACAGTTCGGGCGCGCGGCGGCGCACCCGTAACGGCCCCGGCAGTTCGCCATCGGCCTCCGGATAGTTGATGCCACAGCCGCGCGAGACACAGTCCTGCATCACCTGCCAGATCCGATCCAGTCCGGCGGCGACGTCGCCGGCCTCGCGCCATGTCAGCTCGTTCTTCAACATCAGTTGCGCCACGCTCAAGCCGCTTTCGCGGCACATCGCCAGCAGTTCGCGACCGGTGCGGAAGGGATACGGCAACTGGTCGTGCGCCGCGATGACCTGGCTGTTGGAGGCCCCCGCCGTCACCACGAACCCGCCCCCAACCGACAGGTAACGCGCCTCGCGCAGTGACACGCCCTCGGCATCGAAGGCATGGAATTTCATACCATTGGGATGCTCGGCCATGGCCTCACGGCGGTAGAACAACATGTGTTCCTTTTCCACGAACGGCACCGCGTGGCGTCCCAGCAGCGGCAACTGGCGACTGGCCCGCACCGACGCGATCATGCCGGCGATGGCGGACGGGTCGACCGAATCCGGCGCCTCCCCCATCAGGCCCAGCAACACCCCCTTGTCGGTGCCGTGACCCTTGCCGGTCGCGCCCAGCGAGCCGTACAGCTCGGCGCGCACGTTGGCCACGCGTGGCAACAGGCCGTCGCGCTCCAGGCCCTGGACAAACAGCAGCGCGGCCCGCATCGGGCCGACAGTATGGGAACTCGACGGACCTATGCCTATTTTGAATAGATCGAAAACGGAAACGGCCACCGGAACTCCCCTGCATCCAAGAAATATCCGGCAATGATACGCGGAAGGTCCGAGACCGCGCACACTACCGCGCGGGGCGTATGCTGTATGCCAGATACGGGTTTCCCCGCCCGTCCCGGCATGCGATCATTACAGAATTATTTCTTGTCATAAAAAGAACGGAACGACCCTAGGATGTCCGGACTCATCACCCTGCTCGACTTCGCCGGCTATGTCGCCCTGTTGCTCTGGGGCGTGCACATGGTGCAAACCGGCGTGCAGCGCGCCTTCGGCGCCGCCCTCGGCGCGGCCCTGGGCCGGGCCCTCGGGACCCGCCTGCGGGCCTTTGCCGCAGGCCTGGGCATCACCGCCGCATTGCAAAGCAGTACCGCCACCGGCCTGATGATCACCGGCTTTGCCGCCGGCGGCGTGGTTGGCCTGGTGCCGGCCCTGGCCGCGATGCTGGGCGCCAACGTCGGCACCACGCTGATCGTGCAACTGCTGTCGTTCGACCTGACCTCGCTGGCGCCGATCCTGATCCTGGCAGGCGTCTGGATGTTCCGCCGCTACCCGCCGGGCCGTACCCGCGACCTGGGCCGGGTCTTCATCGGCCTGGGCCTGCTGCTGCTTTCCCTGCATCAGCTGGTGGAACTGTTCGAACCCTTCCAGACCGCGCCCATGCTGGGCATGGTTCTGGACGCGCTGGCCACCCAGCCGGTGGCCGCCGTGCTGCTGTCGGCCGCCTTCACCTGGGCGGCCCATTCCAGCGTTGCGGTGGTGGTGCTGGTCATGTCGCTGGCCAGCCATCACATGGTGGCCCCGCACGTCGCCTTCGCGCTGGTGCTGGGCGCCAACCTCGGCACCGCCATCAACCCCATGATCGAAGGCGTCACCGGCGACGATCCCGCCGCCCGCCGCCTGCCCCTGGGCAACCTGCTGACCCGCATTATCGGCGTGCTGGCCGGCCTGATGCTGCTGCCCTGGCTGCAACCGCTGATGAGCGACATGTCCAGCGACCCGGCCCGCGCCGTCGCCAACTTCCACACCCTGTTCAACGCTGTCATCGCCCTGGTGTTCCTGCCGCTGCTGGCCCCTTACGCCGCCCTCCTCACCCGCTGGCTGCCCAAGCGGGCCGACCCCAATGATCCGGCCCGCCCCCAATACCTGGACGAATGGGCCCACGATGTGCCCGCCGTCGCATTGGGCAACGCCGCCCGCGAAGCGCTGCGCATGGCCGACATGCTGCAGACCTTGCTGCTCTATGCCCGGGCCGGCTTCAAGCGCGACAACCGCCATCGCATGGTGCAGGCGCGCCAGCTCGACGCCGCCCTGGACAAGCTCGAAAGCGCCATCACCACCTACCTGGCCACCCTGGACCAGGAAAACATGACGCGCGACGACCTGCAACGCATGGACGACATCCTCGCCTTCATCAGCAACATCGGCCATGCCGGCGACATCGCCCACCACGGCCTGCTCAGCCATATCGCCAAGCTGCGCAAGCAAGGCTGGGTCTTCTCGCCCGAACAACGCGCCAGCCTCGACGACACCCTGGGCGAACTGATCGCCAACCAACGCCAGGCCGCCGCCCTGTTCGTCAACGATGATCTGCGCCAGGCGCGCGCCCTGGCCGGCGAAAAATCGCGTTTCCGCACCATAGAAGCGCAGGCTGCCGACACCCATTTGCAAAAGATCAAGGCCGGCCAGGTGGACGCCGCGGAAGTCGGCGCCCTCTATCTCGACATCCTGCGCGACATGAAGGGCATCAACTCCCACCTGGTGGGCGCCGCCGCCTACCCCCTGCTGGCCCGCCACGGCGAACTTCTCCCCAGCCGCCTGCGCGAAGCGGGGAATTAGGGCCCCCACGCGGCGCGCTTCGCGCTTGCTGCCCCCCGAGGGGGCTGCCCCGCCTTCGGGCGGCCGGGCGGCGGGCCGGCCCCCACGCCACGCGCGCTTTGCGCGCTTGCTGCCCCCCGAGGGGGCTGCCCCGCCTTCGGGCGGCCGGGCGGCGGGCCGGCCCCCACGCCACGCGCACCCTCCGCGCGCTTGCTGCCCCCCGAGGGGGCGGGCCCGCCTTCGGGCGGCCGGGCGGCCTACGACGTCTCACAAACAACGAACAAAAAAAACCGCCACGCAAACGCGCAGCGGCTTCATCACGCCAAGGGAAAGCCCCGCCTCAGAGGTAGCGCTTGAACCATTCAAGCATCCGCCCCCAACCATCCTGCGCAGCCTCAGCCTGGTAACTCATGCGGTAATCCGCCAGAAACGCATGATCGGCCTGTGGATACACCACGAACTCCGAACGCCGGGCATGTTCATTGCCGGCCGCCAGCTTCGTCTTCATGATCTCGATATCGGACACCGGAATGCTGGCATCCTTGGCGCCATACAGCCCCAGCACCGGCGCATGCAGTTCATTCACCACATCGAACGCGACGCGCTTGATCAACGGCCCGTGCCCCGAGCTGAGGCGCCCATACCACGCCACGCCCACCTTCACGTCCGGATTGTGCGCCGCATACATCCACGTCAGGCGCCCGCCCCAGCAGAAGCCCGTCACCGCCACCCGCTTGGGATCGCCGCCATGCAGCGCGGCCCAGGCCACGCTGGCGTCCAGGTCCGCGAACACCTGTTCATCGGGCACCTTGCTGACGATCTCGGCGATCAGCTTGGGAATCTCGGTGTAGGTCGAGGCATCGCCCTGGCGCTCGTACAGATTGGCGGCCACGGCCAGATAACCCGCCTTGGCGATCCGACGGCACAGATCCTTGATGTGCTCGTGCACGCCGAAGATTTCCTGGATCACCAGCACGACCGGCAGATCACGCTTGCCTTCGGGGGCGGCGTAATAGGCGCTGATGGCCCCATCTGCCACGGGTAGCTGGAAGTCCCCGTGGACCAGCCCCTGGGGATCGGTGTGGATCACGGTGGGGGCGACGTTGCCGGCAGCGGCGGAAAAACTCATGGCGAACTCCTTTATGGACCAATGCGGAACCGGCGCCCGGCCGAATCGCCACCAGGGCATCCGCGACAGGACCGGCCAGATTCGAAGCCAGGCCGGGTACCGAGGGCGCGCACTTCAATGCGTGTGCACGTGCTCCGTGCGCACCGCGCCGTGGCCAGCGTCCGCGTCATGCTCGTGCCCATGATGCATCAGCGTCGTCACGCTGTAGATCAGCGCCACGCCCACGCCCACCAGCAGCAGTTGCGGCACCGCATCGGCCAGCGATACCCGTTCGTGCATCTGCGGCATCAGGTCGGCCACCGAGATGTAGAGGAAGCTGCTGGCGGCAACCACCAATACGTACGGCACCCAGTCCTGAGCCTGCTGCAGCACGAAAAATCCTATTATGCCGCCCACGGCTGAACACAAGCTGGTGAACAGGATCAGCGCGAAGGCGCGGCGGCGCGCCAGCCCGGCGTTCAGCAGCACCACGAAGTCGCCCAGCTTGTGCGGCACCTCGTGCACGATGATCGAGGCGGCCGTCAGCACACCCAGCAGCGGATCGGTCAGGAAAGCCGCCGCCACCAGCACCCCGTCGCACAGATTGTGCAGCGAGCTGCCAATCAGGATCAGCACGCCCCCGCGCCCCGCTTCATGCCGGTCATGGCCATGATGGTGATGATGCCCGTCGCCCTCGTGATGATGGCTGTGGCGCAGCAGGGCGATCTTCTCCAGCACGAAAAAGCCGATCAGCGACGCCAGCATCAACCCGAACAGCACGTGGGCATCGGCCGCCCCGCTCTCGAATGCCTCCGGCAGCAGGTGCAGCAGTGCCACCGACAGCAGCACCCCCACTGACAGGCTGACCATATGATGCAGGTAATGGGCAAACACCTTGTAGGCCAGCCAACTGGCGACAAGCACGGCGATGAGGCCGCCGGTAACGGTGGCGAGCAGAACCCAGAGCAGCAACATTTGGGGACGTATTCTTGGGAGGGATGAAGCGCAACATTATATTGTTGCAGCTCCAAAAGCGGAAATGGGCCGCCCCTGAGCGGCCCATCGCGGCATGGCGGCGGCCCGCCGGCGAGGCATCAGTGCGCTTGTTCCCAGTTCTTGCCCATGCCCACTTCCGCCACCAGCGGCACGCGCAACTCGGCCACGTTGCACATCAGCCGCGGCAAGGCTTCCTTGACCAGGTCCAGCTCGGCGTCCGGCGCCTCCAGCACCAATTCGTCATGCACCTGCATGATCATGCGGGTCTGCAGCTTTTCGGCTTCGAGCCAGTCCTGCACCGCCACCATCGCCATCTTGATGAGGTCGGCCGCGGTGCCCTGCATCGGCGCATTGATCGCCGCGCGCTCGGCTCCCTGGCGCCGCGGCCCGGAGGCCCCACGGATCTCCGGCAATTGCAACCGGCGCCCGAACACGGTTTCGACGTAGCCCTGCTCGCGCGCCAAGCGGCGCGTGTTCTCCATGTACATCGCCACGCCGGGATAGCGGGCGAAGTAGCGGTCGATGTACGCCTGCGCCGCGTCGCGCGTGATGCCCAGGTTCGATGCCAGGCCGAACACGCCCATGCCATAGATCAGGCCGAAGTTGATCGCCTTGGCCGCGCGCCGCTGCTCGGCCGACACGTCCGCCAGCGCCACGCCGAAAACTTCCGACGCCGTGGCGCGGTGGATGTCCTCGCCGGCCGCGAAGGCGCGCTGCAGGTTGGCGTCATCCGACACGTGCGCCATGATGCGCAGCTCGATCTGCGAATAGTCGGCTGACAGCAGCATGCCCTGCTCGGCAATGAAGGCCTCGCGCACGCGGCGTCCGGCTTCGGTGCGCACCGGGATGTTCTGCAGGTTGGGATCGGACGAGGCCAGCCGGCCGGTGATTACAGCGGCTTGCGAATAGTGCGTGTGCACGCGGCCGGTATCAGGGTTGATCATGCGCGGCAGCTTGTCCGTGTAGGTGGACTTCAGTTTGGACAGCCCGCGGTACTCCAGCAGCACCTGCGGCAACGGGTAGTCCTGCGCCAGCTTGCTCAGCACTTCCTCGTCGGTCGACGGCGCGCCGCCGGCCGTCTTGCGCACCACCGGCAGTTGCATGCGGCCGAACAGGATCTCGCCGAGCTGCTTGGGTGAATTCAGATTGAACGGCTGCCCGGCCAGTTCATAGGCTTTCTGCTCCAGTTGCAGCATCTCCTGGCCCAGCTTGTGGCTTTGGCGGCCGAGTTCGGCGGCATCGACCTTGACGCCATTGCGCTCGATCGTGGTCAACACCGCCGACACCTGCATTTCCAGCCGGTAGATGCGCTCCAGCCCGGCGTTGGCCGCCACCTGCGGGCGCAGCACGTGATGCAGTTGCAGCGTGAAGTCGGCATCCTCGGCGGCATAGTGGCCGGCCTTGTCCACCGCCACTTCGTCGAAGCCAATCTGCTTGGCGCCCTTGCCGCACAGGTCTTCGTACGAAACACCGCTGCGGCCCAGGTAGCGCTGCGCCAGGTCGTTCAGGCCGACGCCGCGATGCGACTCCAGCACGTAGGCCTGCAGCATGGTGTCTTCGGCAATGCCGGCCAACCTGACGCCTTCGTTGGCGAACACATGCGTGTCGTACTTGGCGTGATGCAGCAACTTGGCGCGCGAGGCATCCTGCAGCCACGGACGCAGGCGTTCCAGCACCTCGGCCTTGGGCAACTGGGTCGCGCCGTCGGGGCCACGGTGCGCCACCGGGATGTAGCAGGCCACGCCCGGCGCCACCGCCATCGACAGGCCGACCAATTTGGCCTGCATCTCGTCCAGCGAGGTAGTCTCGGTATCCAGCGCCACCAGGGACGCCTTGTCCACCAATTCCATCCAGGCATCGAACGCAGCCCAGTCGTCAATGATGCGGTAATCGTGTTCCGCTGGCGCGGCAGGCACCTCGGCCGCCACGCGGGCGTCGCCCGTCGGCACGCGCTCGGCGTCGCCGGTCAGGTCGCGCAGCCAGGTGCGGAAACCGTAGCGTTCGTATAGCTCGGTCAGCGTGGCCTCGTCGCGGCCGCGCGGCGTCAGGTCGTCGACGCTGTCGACGTGGCCAGTCAGGTCGCAATCGCACTTGACCGTCAGCAACTGGCGCGTCAGCGGGAAATTGGGAATGGCTTCACGCAGGTTGTTGCCTGCCACGCCCTTGATGCCCTCGGCGCCCTCGACCAGTTTGTCGATCGAACCGAATTCGGAGATCCACTTGGCGGCCGTCTTGGGCCCGACCTTGGTCACGCCCGGCACGTTGTCGACGGTATCGCCCACCAGCATCAGGTAGTCGACGATGCGATCCGGCGCCACGCCGAACTTGTTGACCACGCCGGCCTCGTCCAGCACCTCGCCGCTCATGGTGTTGACCAGCGTGACGTGGCTGTTGACCAGTTGCGCCAGATCCTTGTCGCCGGTGGACACCACCGTGTGCACGCCGCGCTCGGTGGCGTGGCGGGCCAGCGTGCCGATCACGTCATCGGCCTCGACGCCCTCGATGGCCAGCACCGGCCAGCCCAGGGCGCGCACGGCGCGGTGGATGGGCTCGATCTGGGCCGCCAGGTCTTCCGGCATGGGCGGGCGGTGCGACTTGTATTCCGGGTACAGGTCATCCCGGAAGGTCTTGCCGCGCGCATCGAAAATACATGCGGCATACTCTGCCTTATAGTCGGATACAAGCTTGCGCAACATATTGACTACGCCGTACAGCGCACCCGTAGGTTCGCCTTGCGCATTGCGCAAATCAGGCATAGCGTGGAAAGCGCGGTACAAGTAGCTTGAACCGTCGACCAGCAATAAGGTTTTTTTCATGGTTACAAAGGCAGATATGGCAACAACTGCGGCAACAACTGCGGCTACCCCCGCCGAAAAACAAATTCCGCTGATTATGTCAGAGATACGGACGGCGGCGGAAAAGCTCGCGCATATCGGGCCCGCGGTCAGTGTCTTCGGCAGCGCGCGCGTCAGCCGCAACTCCCCCCACTACGAAACCACCGTGGCCATCTCGGCCGCCCTGGCCGAGGCGGGGTTCGCGGTCATCGCGGGCGGCGGCCCGGGCATCATGGAAGCGGCCAACAAGGGCGCTTTCGAAACCGGCGGCACCAGCATCGGGCTGAACATCAGCCTGCCGCACGAAGCCCACAACAACGAATATCAAACCATCAGCCTGTCGTTCGAGTACTTTTTCTCCCGCAAGGCCACGTTCTTCATGCACAGCTTCGCCTACGTGGCGATGCCGGGCGGCTTCGGCACCCTGGACGAGCTCTTCGAGGCCCTGACGCTGATCCAGACCGGCAAGGTCCCGCCCGCGCCCATCGTGCTGGTGGGCAGCGAATACTGGTCCGGCCTGGTCGAATGGCTCGGCGGCCAGGTGTTGGGCAATGGCATGATCGGGGCGCACGACCTGGATCTGTTCATCATCGAGGATGATCCGCGCAAGGTCGTGCGCAAGGTGGTCGAATTCCACCAGAAAGTCAGCACCGAAGCGCAATACGCGCCATCCCTGCCGGCATGACACACGCCGACCCGCGGCGTGGACCGGCATACGCCGGGCGGCCCCGAATCGCGGCCGCCCCGCCCGCTCCTACTTGCGCATGAACGACGGCACCACGTCCGCCGGAATCGGGCAGACGTACGGCTGGCCGCGACGCATCTCCAGCAGCTCTTGCCTGGCGCGCGCCAGCGCCTCGGGCTGGCCATACAGATCGGCCGCGGTCGCCGCGATGATCTTGGCCGCATGCACCATGCCCTTGTGCGCCAGCGACAGCTTGCCCTGCGCCACCATCTGCCACGAATGAAACGGCGTGCCGTAGGCATAGCAGGCGCCCCAGCACTGCGCCGTGGGCGTCACCCAACTGACGTCGCCGACGTCGGTGGAACCATAGCTGATCTCGTGCTTGCCGGGCTCGTATGGCGCCACCCCGCTGAACAGCGGCGTCGGGTTGCGCAGCACCGCGCCCAGGTTCTTGCCGGCGTTGTCGATGTCATCGGCCGAAATCGCGTCCCACATGCGGCGCGCGGCCTGTTGTTCGCCCTCGGTATAGGCGGGTCCTTGCAGCGCCTGCATGTTGGCGTACATGACCTGGTTGAGCACGCTGTTGGGGATGTAGTTCGAACAGGCCTTGTCGAACACGATCTCCAGTTCGCAGCCCGTCATCAGCGCCGCGCCCCGCGCCACGTTCTTTACCCGCTCATATAGCTCGGCGGCCTGCGAATTGATCGGCGCGCGCACCAGGTACAGCACCTCGGCGCGGGCCTGCACCACATTGGGCGAAATGCCGCCGCTGTTGGTCACGGCGTAGTGCACTCGCGCGTCCGGCACCATGTGCTCGCGCAGGTAGTTCACGCCCACGTTCATCAGCTCCACCGCGTCCAGCGCGCTGCGCCCCAGATGCGGCGAATTGGCCGCGTGCGCGGCCACGCCGCGAAAGCGGAAATAGGCCTGGATATTGGCCAGCGACGATTGATGGAAGATGCCGGTGTGGGAAGCCGGATGCCAGGTCAGCGCCGCGTCCAGGTCGTCGAACAGACCGGCCCGCGCCATGAAGGTCTTGCCCGATCCGCCCTCCTCGGCCGGACAGCCATAGAAGCGGATGCGTCCCGGCAGATCATTGCGTTCGAGGAATTCCTTGACCGCCACCGCCGCGAAATGCGCCGCCGTGCCCAGCAGGTGATGGCCGCAGCCGTGGCCATTGCCGTTGGCAGTTTCCGGCGAGGGCTGGCAAGCGTAGGCGCCGCTTTCCTGGCTCAGCCCCGACAGGGCGTCATATTCGCCCAGGATGCCGATCACCGGACCGCCCGCGCCCGCCTCGGCGACGAAGGCCGTGGGAATGCCGGCGGCGTCGCGGGTGACGCGAAAACCCGCCTCTTCCAGCATGGCGATGTGCAGTTCGGCCGACTTGTGTTCGTCATAGCGCAGTTCGGCCAGGCTCCAGATGCGATCGCTCAGCTCGGCGTAGCGGTCGCTGCGCGCGTCGATGAACGGGGCAAGAATGTCGATGGCTCCCATCGTGTCTCCAGTGGCGGTCTACAGGGATCTACAGGCGCCGGCCGCGCTAAAGTCGGCCGTGGCGGCAAAACGTCATTCGTCGAGCTCGATGGCGGCCGTTTCAATGATTTTGCGATTGGCCGCCGGAGGCGACAACCCCAGACCCGATGGAACGACAAACGCGCAAGTGGAAACCGGCAGCCTGCTCTCGCCATTCTGGACAGGGCATATCCTTATTTCAAATACATTTATCAATCAATATATTCATATTTTGAATATCTAAGCGCTCCCCATGGACGTCGCCCCCGCCACCCTGCTTGCCCGCCTGCTGGCCAAGGGCCGCCTGCGTCACCTGCAACTGCTGGCCGGCGTGGCCGAACTGGGCAGCCTGCAGCAGGCCGCCGCCCAGATCGGCATGAGCCAGCCGGCCGCCACCCACGCGCTGGCCGACATCGAATCCCTGCTGGGCGTGGCGCTGTTCGAGCGCCACGCGCGCGGCATGCGCGCCACCCGCAGTGGGCAACTGATGGCCGATTGCGCGCGCGGCATGCTCGCCACGCTGCGCACCTCGACGGATTCGGTGGCAGCCCTGCGCGGCGGCGCCTCGGGCAGCCTGCGCCTGGGCGCCATCCCTGCGGCCAGCAGCGGCCTGCTGGCCGACCGCCTGCCAGCCTACATGCGCACCCATCCCGACCTGCAGGTGGAGTTTCAGGAGGGCAGCCGCGAGTTGCTGCTGCCGCTGGCGGCCGCCGGCAACCTGGACCTGCTGCTGTGCCGACGTCCGGAAGCGGTACCCGCCGGCCTGGAATTCGTGCCGCTGCAACAGGATGCCGCCGTCATCGTCGCCACGCCGGGCCATCCGCTGGTGTCCAGCAACGCCGCGCCCACCCTGGCGCAGGTGACTTCCCAACTGTGGATACAGCCACGGCCAGAACTGGCGATCCACGCCGTCTTCACTGCCTTCTTCGAGCGCGCCGGCGTGGTGCCGCGCCTGTGCCGCCTGGCCAGCGCCGCGCCGCCCATGCCGCTGCTGATAGCGGTCATGCGGGCGCAGCAGGCGCTTGCCATGGTGCCCCTGACGCTGGCCGACTGGTATCTGCGGCACGGCCATTTCCAGCGCCTGCGGATCGAATCGCCGGGCGCGTTCCAGCCCATCGGAGCCATCGTCGGCGAAGCCGGCCCGGGCCGCGAATTCCTGCACTGGCTGATGCGCGCCCCGGACCAGTTGGCCCGCTAGCCGCCGCGCCGAGGCCGGCTCAACGCAGCGCCCGCTCGATCGCCTCGCGCGCCTGACCGATGAAGGCGTCCTCGCCCGTCCGCGGCGGCAACAGGCGGAATTCGACATCGGGCAATGGCGGCAGGCCCGGCGCCTGCAGGCGGCCGATACCGGGCATCAGCGCCGATTCGTTCAGGCAGGCCACGCCCAACCCGGCCGCGATCGCCAGTTGCAGGCCCGCCACGCCCGAGGCCACATGCGCCACCGCGTACGGCACCGCACGCCGCGCCAGCAGTCGCTCGGCGTACTGCCGCAACGCGCAGGTCTCTGGCAGTGCCAGCAACGGCAGCGGTCCCGACGGCGCCGGCGCACCGTCCGCCGTCATCCACAGCAGCGATTCGCGGCGCAGCAACGCCCCCTGCGCCCGCCCTTTCGACGCGCCGCGCTCCTGGATCACCATCGAAATGCCGACATCGATCTCGCCGCGTTCGTAGGCCGCTTCGATCGCGCCGCTCTTCATGATCGTGACGTGCATGCGCACCTGCGGATACTGCTCGTTCAGCCGCCGCAGCAGCCGCGCCACGTCGCCAGGGCGGAAATAATCGGTGATGCACAAGCGCAGCTCGCCGCGCAGCGCCACGCCGCGCAGGTCACGATAGGCCTCGTCGCTCAAAGCCAGGATGGCGCGCGCATGCGCCAGCAGTCGCTCGCCGGCGGGGGTGGCGATGACGCCCGCCTTGCCGCGGATCAGCAGCGGCTGGCCAGCCCGATCCTCAAGCTTGCGCATCTGCTCGCTGACCGACGACTGCGACAGGAACACCTTGGGCGCGGCCGCCGTCAGGCTGCCCGCGTCCAGCACCGCCACCAGGGTGCGCAACTGATCGAGATCGAATCCGGACATGCCCCATCCAACGGCTTATGCGATGGTTGAAATCGTAAATTCCCGCTTTTCCGATGTCAACGCGATCCCTAAACTGGCTCCATTCCCCTCACCCAAGGATCCCGTCATGCCCCACATCGTCGTCCACGTTTCCGGCCAGCCCGACGCCGCCCGCAACCGCCGCATCGTCGATTCGGTCGCCAGCCTGACCCAATCCGTGCTCGGCAAGAAGCTGCCGGTCATCGCCATCACGCTGCAGCATATCCCCCACGACCAGTGGTTCATCGGCGCGCGCCCCCTGTCGGAACTGGGCAAGAACGCCTTCCACCTGGACATCAGCGTGACCGACGAGACCAATACCAAGGCCGAGAAGGCTCGTTTCATCCAGGAGATCCACGCGTCTTTCGGCGAAATCCTGGGCGAGCTGCACGAATGCTCATACGTGCACGTCATCGATGCGCGCGCGGCGGCCTATGGCTACGGCGGCAAAACGCAGGAATACCGACACCAGCACGCCTGAGCCCGCGCGCCGCGGCGCCGGTGGGCGCCGACGCCGTGCTTCACCACGCCGCCTGGCCGGCGCCATTCGGCGTTCGACAAAAAAGCCGCACACCCGAAAGGTGTGCGGC
>NZ_JCBANN010000018.1:0-78324 GCF_059761975.1 Achromobacter sp. 46006 | reverse complement strand
CGTCGCGGCGGATGTCCATGGGCGTGGTGCCGGCGTGATCGGGCTGGCCTTCGACCGTGATCAGCACGCGGCGGATGCCGACGATGTTGGTGACCACGCCGATGGGCAGCTGGCGGCTTTCCAGCACGGGGCCTTGCTCGATGTGCAGTTCGACGAAGGCGGCGGTGCCGTCCGGGCCGCGCAGGGGCCGGGCCAGCGCGCTGGGATCGCCGCCGATGCGGGCGATACCCTGCGCCAGCGTTTCGCCGTCGACGTTGCGGGCGGCCAGCATGTCGGCCGAGAGCTGGCCGCTCAGGGCGCGGCTGCCGACGCAGGAGATGCCGTAGTCGCTGGGTTCTTCCGACAGGAAGTCGATGACTTCGAAGGGGTGTTCCAGTTCGATGCCCTGTTCATGCAGGGTGTGGGCGACTTCGATGCCGGCCAGCACGCCGATGATGCCGTCGAAGCGGCCGCCGCTCATGACGGTGTCGCAGTGCGAGCCGGTGGCGATGGGCTGGCGTTGCGCGTTGCGGCCGGCACGGGTGCCGATGAGGTTGCCGCCGGCGTCCAGGCGGGTGGCCAGGCCGGCGGCCTCGAACTCACCGCGCAGCCAGTCGCGCGCTTGCAGGAACAGCGGCGAGAAGGCGCGGCGGGTCCAGGGTTGGTCGGGCAGGGTGTAGCGCGACAGGGTCTCGACGCGCGACCAGAGGCGTTCGGCGTTCAACGGGGGAAAGGACATGGCCATGCGTTCATGCCTTGCGCGGACGCAGGAAGCGGCCATCGCCCTGGTTGTTGACGATGCGGCGGCCATCATAGACCTGCTGGCCGCGGCACCAGGTGCCGGCCACGCGCACGCTGAACTCGCGGCCCTCGAACGAACTCCATTGCACCGCCGACAGGCTGGTGGACGGATCGTAGGCATGGCGTTCCGGCGTCAGGATGACGATGTCGGCGTCCTTGCCGACTTCCAGCGTGCCCTTGCGGTCGTCCAGCAGGAAGTGGCGCGCGGGGTTGTCGCACAGCTGGCGCACCACCATCGACGGCGAAATGCCGTGTTCCTCGCAACCGGTCCAGAAGGCCGGCAGCAGCGTTTCCAGGCCCGGGCCGCCGGAGGCGTTCTTGAAGACGTTGGGGTTCTGCTTGCGCTCCAGGCCCCAACTGACGTGATCCGACGACACGAAGGTGCATTCGTCGTTGGCGATGTGGGTCCACAGCAGGTCGACCTCGGCCTTGGGGCGGATCGGCGGATAGTGCTTGGTCCTGGCGCCGAAGCGGCGGGTGTGTTCCTCGTGGTTCAGCATCAGGTACTGCACGCAGGTCTCGATGCTGGCGCGGTGGCCGTTGCGGCGGTACATGTTGCAGATCTCGAAACCGCGCGAGGTCGACACGTGCACCGCGTGGGCGCGGGCGCCGGTCTCGGCGCCGATCTCGTAGATCAGCGCGGTGGCCAGGTTCTCGATCAGCGGCGTGTGGGCACGCATGAAGGCGTCCCAGCCGGTGTCGTCGGCCTCGATCAGGCGGGCGATGTTCTTGCGCGTCATCTCCTGCATCTGGTTGTGCACGCCGCACACCAGGCCGGACGGCGCGATCAGGCGGAAAGCCTCGTACAGGTCGTCTTCCTCGATACGCGGGAAGCGGCCCGGGGTGGCTTCGAAGGTGGAGAACTTGAAGGCACAGACGCCGCCTTCGATCAGGCCGGCGGCGGCGGCCAGGCCGTGTTCCTTGTTCAGAGTGCCGAACAGCGCCACGTCGACGTGGCAGTCGCGCTCGACCTCGGCGATCTTGGCGTCCAGGTGCGGGCGCGAGGCGACCGGTTCGGGATCGTCGTAGGGCATGTCGACCATGACCGTGACGCCGCCGGCGGCGGCGGCGCGCGAGGCCCACCCCAGCCCTTCCTGGTTGGCCTGGCTGCCGGAGTGCACCTGGCCGTCAACCACGCCGGGGATGATCCACTGCCCGCTGGCGTCGACGCTGTCGCGCGCCGCGGGGGCCGCGCCGGCGCCGCGCGCGGCGATCCTGCCGTCCCGCACGGCCAGCCAGCCGTTTTCCACGATGCCGTGCGGATCGACGATATTGCCGCGCACCACCCAATCGAAATCGCTCATGACCCCTTCCATCCAATGAAGAACCGAAGGGCAGTGTAGTAAGCGCGACTCAAAACGTCTTATGCTTATATGTGCATGGGAATTAACATCAGGTTAAGCATATGAAATTGAATCTGCGCCAGATCGAGGTCTTCCGCGCCATCATGTTGAGCGGCTCGATCAGCGGCGCGTCCAAGCTGCTGTTCGTGTCGCAACCGGCCGTCAGCCGGCTGATCGCCTACACCGAGCAGCGCCTGGGCCTGATGCTGTTCGAGCGCATCAAGGGGCGGCTGTACCCCACGCCCGAGGCGCGGCGGCTGTTCGTCGAAGTGACCGCGCTCTACCAGAACGTGCAGCGCGTCAACGAGGTGGCCGACAACCTGGCCGAGAACCGCGAGGGCCAGTTGCGGCTCTCCTGTAGCCCGAGCCTGGGCCAGTCGCTGCTGCCGCGCGCCATCGCGCGTTTTCGCCAGCTGCACCCGGAAATCCGCATTGTGCTGCAGACGCTGATTCCGGCGGTGATGGAGCAGTCGCTGCTGACCCAGCAGGTGGAGCTGGGCGTGGCCTACATGCCGGTGAACCATCCCAGTCTGGCGACCCGGCCGCTGTACGAGAACCGCATTGTGGCGGTGCTGCCGGCCGGCCATCCGCTGGCCGCGCGCCGTCAGGTCACCGCCGCCGAACTGGCGCGCGAGCCGCTGATCGGCTATAGCGCCGACATTCCCTTCGGCATGCTGGTGCACAAGCTGTTTGGCGCCGAGGACGCGCAGCCCGAGCCGCGCATCGAGGTGCAGCAGGCACACGTGGCCTGTGCGCTGGTGCAGGCCGGCGCCGGCGTGGCGTTGGTGGACGAGATCACCGTGGCCGGGCCGATCTGGTCGGACGTGGTGACCGTGCCGATCGCCGACACGGTCAACGCACCGGTCAATGTGTTCCACCTGCAATTGCAGCCGCTGTCGCGCCTGGCGCTGGCCTTCATCGACGTGCTGCTGGCGCTCGACCAGCCCGTTTCCGTCTGAGCTTTGGGCCGGTGGGCGCCTGGGGATATCCCTAGGTGCTCTTTGCGCCCGGCCGGCCGCTCCCTGGGGGTGCGCCCCGCTATTAACCCAATGTTATGAACAAGGCATAAAAGGTAATACGACATTAACAGGATTGGTTCCTATGATGCCCTCGTCGATCCAGCGCGCATGCCGCTGGCACCGCTAAACGCAATCGGGAAAGGAAGGGGCAGCAATGGGAAGAATCTTGACGATGCAGGATGTCGAAGCCGCGGTCAGGGGCGGTTCGGTGTTTGCCTGTGGCGGGGGTGGCTGGGCCGAGCATGGCCGCGAACTGGGATCGCTGGCAGTGACTCTCGGCCGGCCCGAACTGGTGTCGATGGACGAAGTGCCCGATGACGCCTGGATCGCCACCGCCGCCGCCATCGGCGCGCCCGGCGGCCTGACCGACTGGCAGATGCTGGGCATCGACTACGTCAAGGCGGCCGAGCGCTTGCAGGACGCGCTGGGCGAACGCCTGTATGGCCTCATCATCGGCCAGAACGGCATGTCCAGCACGCTCAACGGCTGGCTGCCGTCGGCGGTGCTGGGCACCAAGGTGGTGGACGCGGTGGGCGACATCCGCGCCCATCCCACCGGCGACATGGGCTCGCTGGGCCTGGCCGGCAGCCCCGAGCCGATGATCCAGTGCGCGGTGGGCGGCAACCGCGCCAATAACGCCTATATGGAACTGACCGTGCACGGCACCACCGGCAAAGTCTCGCCGGTGCTGCGCAAGGCAGCCGACATGGCCGGCGGCTTCATCGCCAGCTGCCGCAACCCGATCCGCGCGTCCTACGTGCGGCGCCACGCCGCGCTGGGCGGCATCAGCCGCGCGCTGGCGCTGGGCGAGGCGATCCTGGCGGCGCAGCCCAAGGGCGGCAGCGCCGTGATCGACGCCATCTGCAAGGCCACGCAGGGCGAGATCATCGGTTCCGGCAAGGTGGTGCGCAACACGCTCAAGTACACCGAGGAAGCCTTCGACATCGGCACCGTAGAGATCGGCGAGGGCGCGGGCAAGCGCGTCATCCACGTCATGAACGAGCACATGGCCGTGACCGACGCGCAGGGCGAGCGCATTGCCTGCTATCCGGACGTCATCACCACGCTGGACGCCGACGGCAATCCGGTCAGCGCCGGCAAGCTGCGCGAGGGGCTGCGGGTGTCCATCCTGCACGTGTCCAAGCGGCACATTCCGCTGTCCTCCAGCGTCACCGACGCGTCGGTCTACCCCATCGTCGAAAAGGCGCTGGGCATGGACTTCACCGGCTACGCGCTGGGTCGCGGGTTGGATCGTTGAGGGGGCGCTGATGAAACGGGAATTCAAGGTGCCGGGCGGCACCACGCTGCGTTGCAGGGGGTGGCGCCAGGAAGCGCTGCTGCGCCTCCTGGAGAACGTGCTGGCGGTGGGCGAGGATCCCGCCAACCTGGTGGTCTACGCGGCGCTGGGCCGCGCCGCGCGCGACTGGCCGTCGCACGACGCCATCGTGCGCGCGCTGATGACGCTGGAAGAGGACCAGACCCTGATCGTGCAGTCCGGCAAGCCCATCGGTGTGCTGCGCACCCATCCGCAGGCGCCGATCGTGATCATGGCCAACTGCAACATGGTGGGGCAGTGGGCGCACGCCGAGAACTTCTACCGCATGCAGGACGACAACCTGATCTGCTGGGGCGGCCTGACCGCCGGCGACTGGCAGTACATCGGCTCGCAGGGCGTGATCCAGGGCACCTACGAGATCTTCTCGCGCATCGCCGAGCGCCATTTCGACAACGACCTGCGCGGCCGCTTCATCCTGACCGCGGGCATGGGCGGCATGGGCGGCGCCCAGCCGCTGGCCGGCCGCATGGCCAATGCGGCCATCCTGACGGTCGAGATCGATCCGGAACGCATCGAGAAGCGCATCAAGGCCGGCTTCCTGGAACGCCGCGCCGACACGCTGGATGAGGCGCTGGCGCTGATCAGCGAAGCGCGGGCGGCGCGCCGTCCGCTGTCGGTGGGCCTGCTCGGCAACGCCGCCGACGTGTATCCCGAGATCCTGGCGCGCGGCGTCGTGCCCGACATCGTCACCGACCAGACCTCGGCCCATGACCTGGTCTACGGCTACGTGCCGGCCGGCCACACGCTGGAACAGGTGGCGCGCATGCGCCGCGACGACATGGCCGGCCTGATGGACGCCAGCCGCCGTTCGATCGTGCGCCACGTCACCGCGATGCTGGGCTTCAAGGACCGGGGCGCGGTGGTGTTCGACAACGGCAATCTGATCCGCACGCACGCCAAACAGGGCGGCGTCGAGCGCGCCTTCGAGATTCCGGTGTTCACCGAGGCCTTCCTGCGCCCGCTGTTCGCGCGCGCCATCGGCCCGTTCCGCTGGATCGCGCTGTCCAACGACCCCGAGGACATCGGCAAGATCGACGACTTCCTGCTGCGGCGCTTCCCCGACAACCTGATCGTGTCCAACTGGATCCGGCTGGCGCGCGAGTCGGTGCCGTTCGAGGGCCTGCCCGCGCGCATCGCCTGGCTCGGCCACGGCGAGCGCACCGAGCTGGCGCTGGAAGTGAACCGCATGGTGCGCGAGGGCATCCTGGCCGCGCCGGTGGCCTTCACCCGCGACCACCTGGACGCCGGCGCCATGGCGCATCCGAACATCATGACCGAGAACATGCGCGACGGCTCCGACGCCATCGCCGACTGGCCGCTGCTGAACGCGATGATCAACTGTTCGTCCAGCGCCGATCTGGTGGCGATCCACTCGGGCGGCGGCGGCTACAGCGGCTATATGACCAGCGCCGGCGTGACGGTGGTGGCGGACGGCACCGACGCGGCGGCGCAGCGCCTGTCGCTGTCGCTGACCAACGACACCGCCAGCGGCGTGCTGCGCTATGCCGACGCCGGCTACGAAGAGGCGCTGGACGAAGTGGGCAGGAAGGGTATCGACCGTATCGACACGACGGCGACGCAGGTTTGAACGGCAGCACATAACAGCCCCGGACAGGGGGCGAATCAACGGGAACGTCAATGAAAAACATCGCAGTCAACCCGGGCGCGGGGATGGTGGGGGGCAATGCCGCCCACGTGGGCGCCGACGAGCACAAGGGCGCCAAGAAGGCGGTCATCGCCGCTTCCATCGGCAACGCCCTGGAGTGGTACGACTTTTCGGTCTACGCGCTGTTCGCGGTGTATATCGGGCAGAACTTCTTCCACAACGAAGACCCGACGGTGCAGTTGATGGCCTCGTTCCTGGCCTTTGGGCTGGGCTTCGTGGTGCGGCCGCTGGGCGCGCTGATGCTGGGCGCGTATGGCGACCGCGCCGGCCGCAAGGCGGCGCTGACGCTGACCATCATGCTGATGGCGCTGGGCACGCTGCTCATCGCCATCGCGCCGCCATACGCCGCCATCGGCGTGGGCGCGCCGCTGCTGATCGTGTGCGGCCGCATGCTGCAGGGCTTCTCGGCCGGCGGCGAAGTGGGCGGCGCCACCGCCTTCCTGGTCGAGCATGCGCCGGCCGGCAAGCGCGGCCAGTATGCGTCGTGGCTGCAGGCCAGCATGGGCATCTCCAACCTGCTGGGCGCGCTGGTCGCCACGCTGGTGACCACGCTGCTGACCGAAGACCAGGTGGGCGAGTGGGGCTGGCGCATTCCGTTCATCGTCGGCCTGTCGATCGCGCCGGTGGGCCTGTGGATGCGCCGCACGCTCGATGAGACGCCGCATTTCCGCGAAGAACAGCAACGCCAGGCCGCCAGCGGCACGCCGGTCAAGGCGCCGCTCTTGAGCGTGCTGCGCGACTATCCGCGCGAGTTGTTCACCGGTCTGTGCATGTCGGTGCTGTGGGCCATCGGTCCATACGCGCTGATCATCTTCATGCCGATCTATGTGCAAAAGAGCATGGGCTTCACCAGCTCGCAGGCCTTCCTGGGGGCGCTGATCGGCAACCTGTTCCTGATCGGCGGCTGCTTCTTCTCGGGCACGCTGTCCGACCGCTACGGCCGCCGCACCGTGCTGCGCGCTTCGGCGCTGTTGCTGCTGATCGCGGTGTATCCGCTGATGATGTGGCTGCAGGCCAACCACACGCAGTTCGCGCTGATCGTGGTGCAGTCGTCGTTCTGTCTGCTGGTGGCGCTGTATGTCGGCACCGCGCCGTCGGCCCTGTCGGAAGTGTTTCCGACGGCGGTGCGCTCGTCCGGCATGTCCCTGGCCTACAACACCGCGGTGACGGTGCTGGGCGGCTTCGCGCCAGCCATCCTGACCTGGATCACCTACACCACCGGCGTGGCCTTCGCGCCGGCGCTGTATGTGATGGGCGCCTGCGTGGTGGCATTGGTGGCGTTGACCGTGCTGCCGCAGAAGCAGCATGTCTAAGGCCCACATGCGGTTCGTGAACGTGGCGCTGGCTAGCATGCGCGCTGGCGGCCTGCGCCGCTGGCTCGGCCGCGCCGCCGCTGCGCTGGGCGTGGCGGCGATGCTGGCCGCGCCCGCCGCGCGGGCGGCGGACAGCGCCGAACTGGTGCTGCTGGGCGTGGCCGGCGGCCCGACCTGGTACGGCAACGACGCGCCCCACGGTATCTCGTCGGCGCTGGTGGTGGACGGCAAGGCCTACCTCATCGACCTGGGCTCGGGCGCCTACCGGCAATTGCGCCGCGCCGGCATCAAGCCCGGCGCCGAGCAGGCTGTGTTCCTGACGCACCTGCACACCGACCACATCATCGACTTGGCCAGCCTGCTGATGTACGACCCCAGCGCGCGCCGTCGCGCCAAGGCGTCGTTGCAGATCTACGGGCCGGGCCGGCGTGGCGTGTTGCCGCCGCTGGCGCCGGGCCTGGCGAGCGATCCGGTGATCCATGCCGAGAACCCGGGCGCGGGCACCGTGGACCTGGTGGACTCGGTGGTCGCGGGAATGGCCGCCGATCTCAATATCCGCGTGCGCAGCGAAGGCGTGCCGGACGTGCGCGGCTTCTTCCAGGCGCATGACATCGCCGTGCCGGCCGGCGTGGTGAAAGACCCGAACGCCGACCCGGCGCCGCCGATGGAACCCTTCGAGGTCTGGCACGACGAGCGCGTGAGGGTCAGCGCGATTCTTGTGCCGCACGGGCTGGTTTATCCCAACTTCGCCTACCGCTTCGACACCGCATCCGGTTCGGTGGTGTTCTCGGGCGACACCGCACTCAGCCCCAACCTGATCAAGCTGGCGCGCGGCGCCGACATCCTGGTGCACGAGGCGATCGATCCCGCCTGGGTCGATCACATCGTCGGCCCCAAGCCATGGGACGCGCGCCAGCAGGCGCTGGCCCGGCAGTTGCTGGAGGCGCACACCACGCCGCAGCAGGCGGGCGAGGCGGCCACCCAGGCCGGCGTTGGAAAGCTGGTGCTGTCGCACCTGGTGCCCGGCGACGCGCCGGCCGACCACTGGCTGCATGCCCGCGAGACCTTCAAGGGGCCGGTTGTGGCGGGCCAGGACCTGATGCGTATCCCTTTGAAGCAACCCTGATCGCCATCGGAGGCGGAATGAAGTCTTTGCGTGTGCAAACCAACCGACGCGTGCCGCGCGCCTGGAACAGGATCGCGCTGCTGGCGTCGCTGCTGCTGGGCGCTGCCGCGCAGGCGGCAGGCGATTGCAGCGTGACGCTGGACGGCAAGTCGTTGACGCCGGCGCAGGTGCTGGCGGTGGCGCGGCGGGATTGCGGCGTCACCATCGCGCCGGCCGCGGCGCAGCGCGCGGCGCGCGCCTACGACCTGCTGCTGGCCTATGCGCGCCTGGACAAGCCGGTCTATGGCCTGAACCGGGGCGTGGGCCTGAACAAGGACCAGACCATCTTCCAGGGCGGCGAGATATCGCCCGAAGTTCGACGCCTGTCCGAGCAGTTCAACCGCAACCTGCTGCATTCGCACAGCGCGGCCTACGGCGCCGAGGCGCCGCGCGACGTGACCCGCGCCGCCATGCTGATCCGCCTGAACACGGCGCTGTTCGGCGGCGCCGGCATGCAGCCGGCGGTGCTGGAGCAATACGCCGCGTTTCTCAACCGCGACGTGACGCCGGTGATGCTGGGCGAAGGCTCGGTCGGCCAGGCCGACATCACCATCCTGCCGCAGATCGGCCTGGTGATGATGGGCGAGGGCGAAGCGTGGCATCGCGGCCAGCGCATGAGCGCCGCGCAGGCCCTGCGCGAAGCCGGCCTGACGGCGGTGCGGCCGTTCGGCAAGGACGCGCTGTCGATAGTCAGTTCGAACGCCTATGGCGCGGCGCTGGCACTGCTGGCCGCGCACGATGCGCGTGCGTTGCTGGCGCGGGCGGACGCGGTGGCGGCGTTGTCGCTGGAAGGGCTGGACGGCAATCTGGCGCCGCTGCTGGCGCCAGCGCAGTCGCAGCGCCCTTACGCCGGCCAGCGCCAGACCGCCGAACGCATGCTGGGCTTGCTGCGCGGCAGCGCGCTGTGGCGGCGCGACGCGCAGCGGCCGTTGCAGGACCCGCTGAGTTTTCGCACCGTGAGCCAGGTGCATGGCGCCGCGCGCGATCTGCTGGGGCTGCTCGACCGGCAACTGCGGTTGCAGATCAACAGTTCCGACGACAACCCGACGGTGGTGCTGGATGCGGAGCCCGCGGCCGGCGCGGCCGACTACGAAAAGCAGTACTACGTGACTGAGGGACCGGTGCGCGGTGCGGTCATGCCCAGCGCGGGGTTCGATCCCAGCGCCTGGGTCCTGCCGCTGCAAGGCACCGCCGTCGCGCTGTCGCAGGTGGCGCAATTGTCGGCGCAGCGCACCTTGCGCCTGACCGACCCGGCTTTCACCCGGCTGCCGCGTTTTCTCAGCCCGGGCAACGGCGCGATCGGCTATGGCCCGATCCAGAAGACGGTGTCGTCGCTGGCGGCGGACGTGCGGGCCTTGGCCGCTCCGGTCGTGACCGATGTGCAGCCGCAAGCCGGCAACATCGAGGACGTCGGCACCAATGCGTCCCTGACCGGCCTGCGCGTGGGCGGCCAATTGCAGGCCCTGACCCGGTTGCTGGCGGTGGAGCTGATGCACGGCGCCCAGGCGGTCGACCTGCGCTATCCGCGGGGGCCGGCCGCCGCGCTGGGCCAGGGCACCGCCAGCCTGTGGCGGGACTTTCGCGAGCAGGTGCCGGTCATGACCGAAGACCGGCGCAACGATGCCGACATCATCACCGCCACTGCCTTCCTGCGCGGCAGCCTGGCCGGCGAGCCGGCCTGGGCGCGGGCGGACGCGGCGCCCTGAGGCGCGGGTCGCGGTTGCCGACGCGTCCGGGAGTCGCCCGGGCAGCGACGGCGGCCGGCCCGTGCAGCGGCCTGCGCCCTGGAACACTGTGTTGCGCCAGCAGTGCCCGCGGCATGGCCGGCGAGCGCTTGCCGGCGGGTGATTTGCGCTACATTTGCCCGACGCGCCGCCGGCCGCTGGCCGCCGTGACCGCCATCCCTCGTCGCTACCGGATCTCCAGGAGCTCCCCCGCATGTCCTCCCTAGACTCATTCGCCATCACCCGGAAATGGCCCGCCCGGCATCCCGACCGCATCCAGTTGTATTCGCTGCCCACGCCCAACGGCGTCAAGGTCTCGATCCTGCTGGAAGAGCTTGGCCTGCCCTATGAGCCACACCGGGTCAGTTTCGATTCGCAGGACCAGTTCTCGCCGGAATTCCTGTCGCTCAGCCCGAACAACAAGATTCCCGCGATCCTCGACCCGAATGGCCCCGATGGCAAGCCGCTGGCGCTGTTCGAGTCCGGCGCCATCCTGGTCTATCTGGCCAGCAAGACCGGCCAGTTCATCCCCGCCGACACCGCCGGGCGCTACGAGACCCTGCAATGGGTGATGTTCCAGATGGGCGGTATCGGTCCGATGTTCGGCCAGTTGGGCTTTTTCCATAAGTTCGCCGGCAAGGACTACGAGGACAAGCGTCCGCGCGACCGCTACGTGGCCGAATCCAAGCGCCTGCTGGGCGTGCTGGACAAGCGCCTGGACGGCCGCGACTGGATCATGGGCGACCAGTACACCATCGCCGACATCGCCATCCTGCCGTGGGTGCGCAACCTGGTCGGTTTCTACGGCGCGGGCGAGCTGGTCGATTTCGCCCAGTTCAAGAACGTCGCCCGCGTGCTGGAGGCCTTCGCGGCGCGTCCGGCGGTGGTCAAGGGCCTGACGATTCCGGCCTGAGGGGCGGTCATTGGAGCGGGTCGGCGGGGCCGCCAGGGTCCGCCGCTCCCGCCCAAAATCTGACCGTTTTCCGATTCTTTCCCTGTTAATGAGTCGGAGGACGCGCCGTGGTTTGCGCCCCGTCAAACAACCCCGATCCTTTCATGCTTTTCGGTAATATGGTTATTACTGAAAGGCGTAAGCTGCCTCCATAAGCTGGACGCCGCAGTACGAACCCCCGACGTGCGCGCTGCCCGGCACGCAACGGAGGGTCAGAATGAAGCATTTCGGGATCAAGGCGGTGGCACTGGTGGCGCTGCTTGGAATAGGCGGCGGCATCGGCGGCGCCCACCTGTTGACCGCCATCCGCAAAACGGACGCCACCGCCGCCGTCGATCCGCAGGATCGCCGGCTGGCTGAAGCCGGCGCCTACCTCGCGCGCGCCGCCGACTGTGTCGCCTGTCACAGCGTGCCGGGCGACAAGCCCTTCGCGGGCGGCCTGGCGATGCAGACGCCGGTCGGCACTATCTACTCTTCCAATATCTCGCCCGACAAAGCCAGCGGCATCGGCGCCTACAGCTACGCCGATTTCAAGAACGCGGTGCAGTACGGCATCCGCAAGGACGGCGCGGCGCTCTATCCGGCCATGCCGTATCCGTCGTACGCCATCATGCCCGACCGCGACATCCAGGCGCTCTATGCCTACTTCATGTCGCAGGTCGAACCCGTGGACAAACCCAGCGCCGACTCGACCATCCCGTGGCCCCTGAATATGCGCTGGCCCATGGCCTGGTGGCAGCTGCTGTTCGCCGGCAAGCGCGACTTCGCCGCGCCAGCGGGCGCCGACGAGCAGGTCAGGCGCGGCGCCTACCTGGTGGAAGGCCCGGGCCACTGCGGCGCCTGCCACACGCCGCGCGGCCTGGCCTACCAGGAAAAGGCGCTGTCCATGGCCGACGGCGACGCCTTCCTGTCGGGCGCCGTGATCGACGGCTGGCGCGCCAAGAGCCTGCGCGGCGAGGCCCGCGGCCTGGCCTCCTGGAGCGCGGCCGACATCGCCCTGTTCCTGAAGACCGGCCGCACCGACCGGGTCGCGGTGTTCGGCGCCATGGCCGACGTGGTCGAGCACAGCACGCGCTATTTCACCGACGACGACCTGGCCAGCATCGCCGCTTACCTGAAGCAGCTGCCGCCGGTGCCCGGCAAGGCGCCGGCCTTCCCGGCCAAGGCGGATGTCACCACGGCATCGCTGCTGGCCGGCCGCTACGACTCGCGCCGCGCGGTGATCTACATGGAGCATTGCGTCATCTGCCACCGCGCCGATGGCCAGGGCATGCCGCGCATCTTCCCGGCGCTGGCGGGCAACTCAGCGATCTTCGCGCAGAACCCGCAGTCCATCATCCAGATCACGCTGGAAGGCGGCAAGATGCCCGCCAATGACCATGACGCCATGGCCTTCGCGATGCCGCGCTTCAACCACCTGAGCGACCAGGACATCACCGACGTCATCAATTTCATCCGCACGGCCTGGACCAACCAGGCGCCGCCGATCGCCAGCGACGAGGTCGCGCACATCCGTGGTTTCCTGGCCAGCAAGAAGCCGAACATCGCGTCGGGAGGCAAGCATGAATAAGCTCTACAAGATCGCCGCCGCGGTGGCGCTGGTGGCCGGGGGCGGTCTGGCCGCGCTGGCGGCGCCGCCGGCGCCGGCCGGCGAAACCAGGACCTTCGCCGTGCTCGACAAAGACGGCAAGCGGCTGGCCGACTACACCATTCCGTCCGACACCCTGATCGACAAGGCGCCCAACGCCGAGCAGATCCGGTATGGCCAGCGCCTGCTCAACGAGACCCGCCGGCTGCTGCCGGATAACACCGGGGCCAGCCTCAATTGCAGCAGCTGCCATGTTCAGCAGGGCAAGAAGCCGCTGGGCGCGCCCTATATCAATTCGCACAACTCGTTCCCGCAGTTCAATCCGCGCGCCGGCCGCGAGGTCACGCTGGCGGATCGCATCAATGGCTGTTTCCAGCGCTCGATGAACGGCAAGCCGCTGGACAACGATTCGCCCGAAATGGCGGCGATGCTGGCATACATGAAGTGGCTGGCGCAGGACGTGCCGCACGGCGCCAAGGTGCAGATCAAGAATGCCTGGCCCATCGACACCAAGCTGGTGCCCGATTCGGCGCGCGGCAAGACCCTGTACGCGGCGCAGTGCGCCGCCTGCCACGGCGCCAACGGCGAGGGCAAGCGCGACGGCGCCGGCAACATCGTGTTCCCGCCGCTGTGGGGCGATGAGTCCTTCAATATCGGCGCGGGCCTGGCGCGGACCTACAAGGCGGCATCCTTCATCCGCAACAACATGCCGATGGGCGTGAACACCCATGGCAATTGGGGCGAGGGCAAGGTGTTGTCCGACCAGGACGCGGTCGACGTGGCGGAGTACTTCACCCACATGCCGCGGCCCGACTTCCCGCCCAAGGACAAGGATTGGCCGGACGGCAAGAAGCCCAAGGACGCGCGCTACTGAGGCATGCCGTGGCGGGTCGCCGACCCGCTCCACGTCCTACAATCGGCGGGTCATCCTTCTTCCGGGCCCGCCATGGAACTGCGCCAGCTTCGTTACTTCGTTCGTGTCGTCGAAGCCGGCAGCATCGGCCGCGCCGCCATGTCGCTGGGCATGGTGACCTCGGCGCTCAGCCAGCAGATCAGCCGGCTCGAAGGCGAACTGGCCACCCGGCTGCTGCAACGCAGCGCCAGCGGCGTGGTGCCCACCGACGCCGGCCTGGCGTTCTTCCGCCAGGCCCAGCTCGCGCTGCGTCATGCCGACGACGCCGTCCATGCCGCGCAGCAGGCCCGTCTGGCCGGCCACGTCAGCGTCGGCCTGTCGTCCACCACCGCTTCCATCCTGGGGGCGCCGTTCGTACAGGCCATGAATGCGCGCTATCCGGACATCCGCCTGCACCTGGTCGAGGCGCTGTCGGGTCACCTGGCCGACATGCTCAACGGCCGCCAGCTCGACCTGGCCATCGTGTTCCACGCCGAAGCGGCGCGCCGCTGGAGCGTGACGCCGTTGCTGGACGAGCCCCTGTACCTGTGCGCCGGGCGCGGCATGGCGGGCCTGCCCGCTGGCCGGGCCACCCGCCTGGAGGAGATCGCGGGCCTGCCGCTGGTGCTGCCCAGCGGCCGCCACGGGCTGCGCGCCCTGGTCAGCCGGGGATTCCAGCAACGCGGGTTGACGCCTCGCGTGGTGGCCGAAGTCGATGGCCTGGCCTTGTTGATGGAGGTGGTGCAACTGGGCTACGCCGCCACCATCCAGCCCAGTTCCGCCACCGCCCGTATCGCGCCGGGGCAGTTGGCCATGGCGCGGATCGACGACGCCGACCTGTTCCGGCCCAATCTGCTGGCCAGCCTGTCGGACGACGAATTGTCGCCGGCGGCGCTGGCCGCGCGCCTGGTGCTGGCCGACGTCTCGCGCAATCTGGCGCGCGATGGCAAATGGGCGGTGACCGCGCTGCATGGGTCGTGAACGGGCGGTATTCCGCTCATGCGCGATGCCACGCACCGGCGCAATACCGCCCTTCACGAATCATGAAGACCCGTTGACGGCGCGCTGATATCGCGGCGCGCGGCGTCGGCCTACAGTCCGTTCCTTGATCCGGGAACGATGACATGGTCGATGTATTGGTGATAGGCGGGGGCAATGCGGCGCTATGCGCGGCGCTGATGGCGCGCGAGGCGGGGGCCAGCGTATTGCTGCTTGAAGCCGCGCCGCGCGAATGGCGCGGCGGCAACTCGCAGCACACGCGCAACCTGCGCTGCATGCACGACGCGCCGCAGGACGTGCTGGTGGACGCCTATCCGGAAGAGGAATACTGGCAGGACCTGCTCAAGGTCACCGGCGGCCAGACCGACGAGAAACTGGCGCGGCTGGTGATCCGCGAATCCGCCACCTGTCGCGACTGGATGCGGCGCCATGGCGTCAATTTCCAGCCGCCGCTGTCGGGCGCGCTGCACGTGGCCCGCACCAATGCCTTCTTCATGGGCGGCGGCAAGGCGCTGGTCAATGCCTATTACCGCAGCGCCGAGGCCCTGGGCGTGCGCATCCGCTACGACGCACCGGTGGACGCGTTGGAACTGCAGGACGGCCGCTTCAAGGCCGCCCGCATCGGCGCCGAGCGCATCCAGGCGCGCGCCTGTGTGCTGGCGGCGGGCGGCTTCGAGTCCAACCGCGAGTGGCTGCGCGAGGCCTGGGGCCAGAACGAGCGCGGCGAATGGCCGGCCGACAACTTCCTCATTCGCGGCACCCGCTACAACCAGGGTGTGCTGCTCAAGTTCATGCTGGACGCGGGCGCCGACCGCATCGGCGATCCATCGCAGTCGCATTGCGTGGCCATCGACGCGCGCGCGCCGCTGTACGACGGCGGCATCTGCACCCGCATCGACTGCGTCTCGCTGGGCGTGGTGGTCAATCGCGAGGCGCGCCGCTTCTACGACGAGGGCGAGGACTTCTGGCCCAAGCGCTACGCCATCTGGGGCCGCCTGACGGCCATGCAGCCGGGGCAGATCGCCTACTCGATCATCGACGCCAAGGCCGTCGGCCGTTTCATGCCGCCGGTGTTCCCCGGCGTCACCGCCGATTCCGTGCCGGAACTGGGGCGGCGGCTGGGGCTGGACCCGGTGGCGTTCGAGCGCACCATCCGCGAATACAACCAGGCCTGTAGAACCGGCACCTTCGACCACACGACGCTGGACGACTGCCGCACCGAGGGCCTGGCGCCCGCCAAGACCCACTGGGCCCGGCCCATCGACACCGCGCCGTTCTACGGTTACGCGCTGCGGCCCGGCATCACCTTCACCTACCTGGGCCTGAAGGTGGACGAGACCGCCGCGGTCCGCTTCAACGGCGTGCCCAGCGACAACTTGTTCGTGGCCGGCGAGATGATGGCGGGCAACGTGCTGGGCAAGGGCTACACGGCGGGGGTCGGCATGTCCATCGGCACCGCGTTCGGCCGCATCGCCGGCACCCGCGCCGCGGCCGCCGCGCGCCAATCGCATCACGCAGGAGCACAGCATGCGGCAGCTTGAGACCCTGGCCCGCGAGGCCCAATCTTTCGCGCAGGCTGCGCCCGCGATGGTCGCGCAGCCGGTGAGCTGGCATGGCCGTGGCGCCGCGCTCAGCACCGACGAAGCCGAAGTGGCGCGCGTCATGCAGATCTGCAACGCCTGCCGCTATTGCGAGGGCTTCTGCGCCGTGTTTCCGGCCATGACGCGGCGGCTGGAGTTCGGCAAGGCCGACCTGAACTACCTGGCCAACTTGTGCCACAACTGCGGCGCCTGTCTGCACGCCTGCCAGTACGCGCCGCCGCACGAGTTCGCGGTGAACGTGCCGCAGGCCATGGCCAAGGTGCGGCTGCGGACCTATACCGAATACGCCTTTCCAGCCGTGCTGGGCAAGCTGTACCGGCGCAACGGGCTGGCGCTGTCGCTGGCAACGGCGGCGGGACTGGCGTTGTTTCTGGCATTGACGGTGATGTTGACGGGCGGGCTGTTCCACGCGCCCATGGCGGGCAATTTCTACGCGGTGTTCCCGCACAACACGCTGGCGCTGATGTTTGGCGCGGTGTTCGGCTTCGCCATGCTGGCGCTGGGCATTGGCGCGGCGCGCTTCTGGCGCGACGTCAGCCCCGGCGCGGCCAGCGGCGCGGCGCTGGCCGAGGCCGCGCACGATGCGCTGCGCCTGCGCTACCTGGACGGCGGCCACGGCAAGGGCTGCAACAACGCCGATGACGCCTTCACCCTGTGGCGCCGGCGGTTCCACCATTTCACGTTCTACGGCTTCATGCTGTGCTTTGCCGCCACCTGCGTGGCCACGCTGTATCACTACCTGCTGGGGCAGCAGGCGCCGTATCCGTTCTGGAGCGCGCCAGTGTTGCTGGGCACGGCGGGCGGCATCGGCCTGTTGATCGGGCCGGCGGGGCTGCTGTGGCTGAACCTGAAGCGCCATCCGCTGCAGGGCGATGCGGCGCAGAAGCCGATGGACCGGGGGTTCATCGCCTTGCTGCTGCTGACCAGCGCGACCGGCCTGGCATTGCTGGCCGGCCGCGATACCGGCGCCATGGCCCTGCTGCTGGCAGTGCACCTGGGTGTGGTGATGGCGCTGTTCCTGACCTTGCCTTACGGCAAGTTCGCCCATGGCATCTATCGCTCGGCCGCGCTTCTGAAGTGGTCGATCGAGAAGCGCCAGCCCGACGCATTGCGGCACTCCGCCGACTGACCGGCGCGGGCGCGCGGTGGCGCCGCGCGTCCCGGGCGGTCTTTTGTATCCGTACGACGGCGTGCTCGAAAGCGCCGCGATTTCCTATCCTTCAGGAGACTTGCATGTTCCCTCATCGCCTAGCCCGCGCGGCGCTTGCCGCCGCCTGTCTGCTGCCGGCCATGCCAGCAGCGGTCGCGCAGTCCTTTCCGGCCAAGCCGATCACCCTGGTGGTACCGCACTCCGCCGGCGGCACTTCCGATATCCTGGCGCGCACCGTGGCGGCCGAGGCCGCGAAGTCGCTGGGCCAGACCATCGTGGTCGACAACAAGGGCGGCGCCAACGGCACCATCGCCGCCAAGCAGGTGGCGTCGGCCGCGCCGGACGGCTACACGCTGTTGCTGGCGACCGCCAGCACCCATGGCATCAATCCGTCGCTGTATTCGCGCATCTCGTATGACGCCGTCCGAGACTTCAAGCCGGTCACGCTGCTGGCCACGGTGCCCAATGTGCTGGTGGTCGGACCCAATGTGAAGGCCGCCAGCGTGCAGGAACTGATTGCCTACATCAAGACGCAGGGCGACCGTATCAATATGGGGTCGGCCGGCGCGGGTACGCCCGGCCACCTGGCGGGCGAGATGTTCAAGCGCGCGGCGGGGTTGCAGGTCACGCATGTCCCATACAAGGGCGGCAGCCCGGCCATCACCGACTTGATCGGCGGCCAGATCGACTTCATGTTCACGACGATTCCGGGGGTGCTGCCGCACGTCAAGGCGGGCACGCTGCGCGCGCTGGCGGTGACCTCGCCACAGCGCTCGCCGGCACTGCCCGACATTCCGACCATGGCGGAGTCGGGCCTGGCGGGCTTCCAGGCCCTGTCGTGGCACGGGGTCGTGGCGCCGGTGGGCACGCCGGATGCGGTGGTGGCGCGCTTGAACGAAGCCTTGGGCGGGGCCTTGGCCGCGCCGGCGGTCAAGCAGCGCCTGATGGAGGAGGGGGCGCAGGCCTCGACCCTGCATACGGCCGCATTCGGCGCGTTCATCGACCGGGAGATTGCTGCCTGGGCGCAGGCCGTGAAGGATTCCGGCGCCACCACGAACTGAGGGCGTTGCGGCGCGCCCCGCATCGGGGGAGGCGTTTCAAGCCGCCTGGTAGGCGTCGCACAGGGCCAGGTATTCGTCGCCGCTGATCTCCAGGGCCATCGCCTGGATCACTACGCGCTTTCGGTCGGGCAGCGAGGTCTTCAACTGGATCTGGCGGGCAGTCGGAATGCCGACGTAGGTCTGGTTGACGTAGGTGTTTTCGTTGATCGCCTGCCACGGAATCACCGTGCCGTCCGTCACGCGCAAGCCTTCGCGGGTGAATGTGATGACGGGCCTGGGGGCGCCGAAGGCGCGCATGAGGCTGCGGATCACCAGCCACACGCCGATGGCGGCAATGGCCGCGAAGAAGGCCATGCCGCCGAGATTGCCGCGGGCGCGCGCCGCCATCGCGCCGAATGCCATCGCCGCCACCGTCCAGATGACGGCGCCGGCGATGAGGCGGTTGCGCGAGTAGTACACAGGGCGATCGGCCAGGGTCTGGGCTTGGTGGGAGGCGGAACTGTAGATTTCCATGTCGATGTTGCGTTCAAGGGATGAAGGGCCGCCACGCGGGCGGACGTGAGAGTCAGGCGGGCAGGTAATGTCGCAGGCAGGCCAGCAGCGCCGGTTCGTTGTCGATGCCGGAGCGGTCGACCTTGTAGGTCTTGCCGCGCGCGACGATGATCAGCGTCTCATCGGTTTCCATGCCTTCGCTGTCGGATTGCGTGCGGATGGTGTCGATGCTGGCCCACGGAATCGGCCGGCCTTTGTGGACCAGGCCGGCCGCGTTCATGCCCAGCGCGCCGAAAGAGACCGTGGCGCCCGCATCGATGCGGCGCCGGACGTCGGCTTCGAGATGGCCGCCCACGCGCGTGTCCAGCAGGTCGAGCAGCGCGTCGGCGTGGTCCCAGATCGCCAGGCGCAATCGCACGCGCCTGTTGTCCGCCAGCGTCAGCAGGAGGTGATCGCGGTTGTGCCGGTGGCGCATCGAAGCGATGTCGGCATAGGGCACCGTGAGCGTGCCCAGATGCAGCGCCCGCTCATCCAGCGTCAGCGCGGCGGGCGCGCGCCACCAGGCGACCAGGTCCGAGCCGCGCCACAGCAGGTAGCCCACGGTCGGCAAGGTCAGGAAGAAGATCAGCCACATGGCTCGATAGCGCAGCATCTCGACCAGCAACCGGCGCGGCAGCAGCCAGATATCGATGGTGGCCAGCAGTTGCGCGGCGAACAGGTAGAGCAGCGCCGCCGCGCCGAGGTAGCAACCCAGCGCGTGGCGCGGCAGGATGCGGGGAAAGGAAGCCGTCATGCGAGAAGCGGGCCGCGACGCGGCACCGTCCTGTACTTTGAAGGCTTGGCACTCTAAGGCGATGTCCCGCTGGCCGGGGTTTCCATCTGTATCAATATCGCGTATTTCATGTCGCCATCAGCTTGCCCGGCGCTGCCATGCCGCGGAGCCTCTCAAAAGGATTCCCCCCGCCGCACCGCCAGCGCCGCGGCCGCCGCGCGCGTTTCCACGCCCAGCTTGACGTAGATGTGCTCCAGATGCTTGTTCACCGTCCGTGGCGCCATGCCCAGGATCTCGGCGATATCGCGATTCGTCTTGCCCTTGGCCAGCCAGCGCAGCACATCAGCCTCGCGCGGCGTCAGGCCGTAGGCTGGCGCCAACGGCGCGCTTTCCTGCAACAACAGCAGGGTCTCGCCGCTACGCCGCGAGGCCGACAGGCTCAATGTCAGGCGCCCTCGCGCACTGGCGATCACCAACGGCTCGGCCGCCGGCCCGGCCGTCAGATTGCCAGCCACCCAGTCCGCCAGGGGCACCGGCAGCTCCGCCGCATCTTCCGCGCAGCCAAAATACGCCGCCAGCCAGATCCGTGCCTTGCCCGTCTTCCAGATCGGCAGCCCGCGCGCATCCAGCGCCACCACGGCCCGCGCCGCCGCATCGATCGCATCGAAGGCGGCCGACAGGCTGCGCGCATTGCGCAGATGCGTTTGCAGCCGGGCGACCACCACGTCCGGGTCCAGCGGCTTGGTCACATAGTCCACGCCGCCGACCCGGAACCCTTTCAACACGTGCTCGGGTTCGGTCAGGCCGGTCATGAACACTACCGGCACATCGCCCGCCGCAGGATGCGCTTTCAAGCGCGCGCAGGTCTCGAACCCGTCCATTCCCGGCATCACCGCATCGAGCAGCACGATATCCGGCACCACGAAGTCCACCCGTTCAATCGCCGACTGGCCATCGGTTGCCACCAGCACCTGATACCCCGCATCATCCAATGCGGTGGAGAGCATTTTCAGGTTGTCCGGGGCGTCATCGACCAGCATGACGAGGTTCTTATCGGGCGTGGGCATGGTGACGCTGTACATGGTGTTTGAGCACCTGATTGAATTCACTCAGTTGGAACTCGCCGGCCAGCGCCCGCAGATGCGCGGTCAGCTCGCGCGCTTCGGCCCGGCGGCCTTGTATCTCTTCCAGTTTGGCCTGTATGCCCTTGATATAACCCATGGCTCCCAGTTCCAGCAGCGCCTCGGCATCCTCGCGCTCCAGCGCCACCCGATGCAGGTCTCCCGCCGGCTGCGCCGTAGCCACCTGCGCCACCTGCCAATCCAGCTTGAGCAGACTGCCGAGATGGCTCAGCAGATCCTCGTACATCACCGGCTTGGCAATGAATGCGTCATGCCCCCTCTGCGCCGGGTCTTTCGGATCCAGCCCCAGGACATTGGCCGACAGCATCACAATCGGCACGGCCACGCCTTCATCGCGTAAGCGCCGCAGAACGTCCCACCCCGTCATATCCGGCATCGAGACGTCCATCAATATCAGGGCCGGCCGCAGCGTATGCACGCAGGCCAGGCAGGCCGCGCCGTGCGGCGCTTCGTGCACCTGAAAGCCCAGGGGCTCGAGCAGGTCGCGCACCAGCCGCCGCTGCGAGGGCTGGTCGTCCACCGTCAGGATCCGCAGCCGCTCGCCGCGATAGCCCACCACCAGTCCCGACGGCCGGGCGTCGCTGCGCGGCGAGCGCACTTCCGGCAGGAACAGCTTGAGCGTGAACACACTGCCGCGGCCGACGGCGCTGCGCACCGTCAGCTCGCCGCCCATGATGCCGGTCAGCATGCGGCAGATGGTCAGGCCCAGGCCCGTGCCGGAATCGGCCTGCTCGGCTGCCGCCCAACTGCGCTCGAAGGGCAGGAAGATGCGCTCCAGATCCTCGGCCGGTATGCCGCGGCCGCTATCCTCGACCTCGAACGACACCATGTCCGCCGCCGACTTCACGCGCATCGACACCTGCCCGGCCGAGGTGAACTTCAGCGCGTTGCTCAGCAGGTTGATCAGGATCTGCCGCAGCCGCTTTTCGTCGATATGCACGATGGACGGCAGTTCCGCCGCTTCGTAGCAGAAGGCCAGCCCCTTGAGTGTGCTCTGCGGCCGGAACATCTGCACGATCTGTTCCAGAAACTCCGGCAGGCGCAGTTCGCTGTTCTCCAGCCTGAGCCGACCCGCCTCGATGCGCGCTATGTCCAGCAGGCCATCGATCAGGCCGATCAGATGTTTGCCGCTGCGATGGATCACATCGATGGCCTCGCGCCGCGCCGGCGGCAAGGCCGGGTCGCGCTGCAGGATCTGCGCATAGCCCAGAATGCTGTTCAAGGGCGCGCGCAATTCGTGGCTCATGCCGCCCATGAATCGGCTCTTGGCCAGATTGGCGCTTTCGGCCGCCTCCTTGGCCTGCTGCAACTGCGCGTCGGTCTGCTTGTGCGCCTCGATTTCGCGCAGCAGCAAATGGGTCTGGCGATCCGATTCCTCTTGCGCCACGCGGCGGCTTTCATGGGCCAGCACCAGCCACCAGGCCGCCACGCCGCCGATCAGCGACAGGGCGGCGTACAGCTTGAAGAAGGTCGGCCGCAAACCCGAGGGATCCAGGCCCGACCGCATGTGACCGGCGTACTCCTGGTAGTAGATCAGGCCCAGGATGGCGGCCAACAGCGTCCCCATGCCCGTCACGATCAAGAGGTAGTGGCCCAGGCGGCTGTGCAGCAGCGGCGTGACCCGCGCCGGCAGCAGCCGTCCCAGGACCGCCTGTACCTGATCCTTCAGGCGCCCCTGCTGTTTGCAGCGGTCCTGGCAGCGGGCGTCGAGCGTGCAGCACAAGGAACAGATAGGGCCGTTGTAGGCCGGGCAATGCGCCATGTCGGGCTGTTCGAAGCGGTTGGCGCAGATCACGCAGACATGATCCGAACCCGCCACGTCGACCGGCTTGCGCGCCAGGTTGTAGCGTCCCCGCGTGCGCCAGGCGATGACAGGCGCGCAGACGAACGCCGCCAGCAACGCCACAAAAGGCGACAATGCCTGCGCCAGCGCGCCCGCCGTGCCGGGGAACACGCCGGCGAAAGCCAGCAGGCCCAGCGTCATGGCGATCAGCATGCTGCCCACGCCGACCGGGTTGATGTCGTACAGATAGGCGCGGCGAAACTCGATCCGGTCCGGCGACAGGCCCAGCGGCTTGTTGATCACCAGATCCGCCACCAGCGCGCCGATCCAGGCCAGCGCGACGTGCGAGAAAACCGCCAGCACGTGCTCCAGCGCGCCAAACACGCCCATCTCCATCAGGACCACGGCGATCAGCACGTTGAACACCAGCCACACCACCCGGCCTGGATGGCTGTGCGTGATGCGGGCAAAGAAGTTGGACCAGGCCAGCGAGCCGGCATAGGCGTTGGTCACATTGATCTTGACCTGCGAGACCACCACAAAGGCCGTCACCAGAGCCAGCGCCAGGCCGGGATCGCTGACCACATAGGTGTAGGCCGCCAGGTACATGTGGGTCGGGTCCCCCGCTTTGTCGGCCGGCGCTCCCAGGGACAGTGCCAGCCAGGCCAGGAAGGCGCCGCCCAGAATCTTGGCCGCGCCCGGCAGGATCCAGCCCGGCCCCGCGCAGACCAGGGCGAGCCACCAGCGCCGGCGGTTGGCCGCCGTGCGTTCGGGCAGAAAGCGCAGGAAGTCGACCTGTTCGCCGATCTGCGTCACCAGCGAAGCGGCCACCGCCACCGCCGAGCCGAACATCAGCAGATTGAAACTGCCGCCGCGGCCGTCATGGCCCGGAAACTGCAGAAACTCGCGCAGCGTCCCGGGATCGCGGAAGGCGACGAAGGCGTAAGGCAGCAGCAGCAGCAGCAGCCATATCGGCTGCGTCCATGATTGCAGCCTGCTGATGAAGGTGATGCCATAAGCGACCATCGGCAGGATGACCACGGCGCACAGGAGATAGCCGATGGACAGCGGCAAGCCAGTGGCCAGCTCGATGGCCAGCGCCATGATGGCGGCCTCCAGCGCGAAAAAAATAAAGGTGAAGGACGCGTAGATCAGCGAGGTGATGGTCGAGCCGATATAGCCAAAGCCGGCCCCGCGTGTCAGCAGGTCCATGTCCAGGCCGTGGCGGGCCGCGTAATAGGCGATCGGCAGGCCGGTCAGAAAGGTGACCAGGGCCACGGCGATGATGGCCCAGAAGGCATTGATGAAGCCGTAGTTCAGCGCCAACGCGCCGCCGATGGCCTCCAGCGCCAGGAAAGACACCGCGCCCAGGGCGGTATTGGCGACACGGAACTCCGACCATTTGCGGAACGACACCGGCGTGAAACGCAGGGCATAGTCTTCCAGCGTCTCATTGGCGACCCAGGTGTTGTAGTCGCGGCGGATCTTGACGATGCGTTGAGGCGCGCTGGCGGACAAGTCGGGCTCCGGGGGGTAGGGGATACGTCATTGAACGTAGTTGCGGTTGTAACGCCCGGGGGGCTGGCCTGCCTCTACGTCAATCAACGTATGTTGCACTGCGTCATTGGCTCCTAGTATGCCCTCACCCTCCGGGCCGCGGTACCTGCCGCGCATGCTCGGTTTCCCTGGTCGTGATCCACTGAGGAGTCATCGATGTCTGGCAAAACCCCTTTTGATACCGCTCCGGAGCTGCCCTCGCGCCGGCGCCTGGCGCTGGCATTTGCCTCCCTGCCGCTGTTGGGCATACCGGCCCTGTCGCGCGCGGCCGCCCCGGCCACCTCGGCCATCAACAGCACCGGCCTGGCCATTACCGACACCGAAGTCACGGTGGGCCAGTTGCATTCGGCGACCGGCACCATGGCCATCAGCGAAACGGGGTCGATTCAGTCCGAGCGCCTGGCCATCGAGCAGATCAACGCCATGGGCGGCATTCTGGGCCGCAAGATCAAGATCATCCAGGAAGACGGCGCCTCCGACTGGCCGACCTTTGCCGAGAAAGCGCGAAAACTGCTGGTCAGCGACAAGGTCGCCACCGTGTTCGGCTGCTGGACCTCGGCCTCGCGCAAGGCGGTGCTGCCGGTATTCGAGAAGGAAAACGGCCTGCTCTACTACCCGACCTTCTATGAAGGCCTGGAGCAATCCAAGAACGTGTTCTATACCGGCCAGGAGGCCACGCAGCAGATCCTGTCCAGCCTGGACTGGCTGGCGCGCGAGAAGAAGGCGCGTTCCTTCTACCTGATCGGCTCCGACTACATCTGGCCGCGCACCTCCAACAAGATCGCCCGCAAGCATATCGAGAACGTGCTCAAGGGCGAAGTGGTGGGCGAGGAATACTACCCGCTGGGCCACACGCAGTTCGGTTCGCTGATCAACAAGATCAAGCTGAAAAAGCCCGACGTCGTGTTCGCCGTGGTGGTAGGCGGCAGCAATGTGTCGTTCTACAAGCAGCTCAAGGCGGCCGGCGTCACCAGCGGCAAGCAGAAGCTCTTGACCATCTCGGTGACCGAAGATGAACTGCTGGGCATTGGCGGCGAGAACGCCGAGGGCTTCTGGTCCTGCATGAAGTACTTCCAGAGCCTGGACAACGCCAACAACAAGAAGTTCGTCGAGGCATTCAAGGCCAGGTACGGCGCCAATGCCGTGATCGGCGACGTGACCCAGGCGGCCTATCTGGGCCCCTGGCTGTGGAAGATGGCGGTGGAGAAGGCCGGCAGCTTCGACGTCGACAAAGTGGTGGCCGCCTCGGCCGGGCTGGAGTTCAAGGAAGCGCCCGAAGGCTACGTCAAGGTCGACCCGAATCACCATCTGTGGAGCAAGACCCGCATCGGCCAGATCCGCAAGGACGGCCAGTTCGACGTGATCTTCGAAACCCCGGAACTGATCAAGCCCGATCCCTTCCCCAAGGGCTATCAGTAATCACCTCGATCCGGGCGCCGCGCGCGGCGCCCTTGCCACTGCCGGGAGCCATCCATGGAATCCTTCTCCGATCTCGGGGCCATCCTGCTGATGCAGGGCTTCAACGGTCTATCGGTCTTCAGCGTGCTGTTGCTGATGGCCCTGGGCCTGGCGATCATCTTCGGCCAGATGGGCGTCATCAACATGGCCCATGGCGAGTTCCTGGCGGTGGGCGCCTATTGCACTTATCTCTGTTCCGAGCTGGTGCAGCAGTACGCGCCGGGCCTGATGCCGGCCTACTTCTTCATCGCCATCCTGTTGGCCTTTGCCGTGACCTTCGGCCTGGGCTGGCTGGTCGAGTGGCTGATGATCCGCCATCTCTACCGCCGGCCGCTGGACACGCTGCTGGCGACCTGGGGCTTGTCGCTGGTGCTGCAGCAGACGCTGCGCTCGCTGTTCGGTCCGCGTGAAGTCAGCCCCACGCTGCCCGACTGGCTGATGGGCTCCTGGCAACCGCTGGACGGCGTGGACATCCCCATCAACGGCCTGTTCGTCATGTCCATCAGCATCCTGCTGACCGGCGCACTGCTGCTGGCGCTGTTGCGCTCGACCTGGGGCCTGCATGTGCGCGCCACGGTGCAGAACCGCGCCATGAGCGGCGCGGTCGGCATCGACACCAAGCGCGTGGACCGCGTGACGTTCTCGCTGGGCTGCGGCATCGCCGGCATTGCCGGCGCGGCCTTCACCACCATCGGCTCCACCGGGCCCACCAGCGGCTCGCTCTACATCGTCGACACCTTCCTGACCGTGGTGTTTGGCGGCGCTGCCAGCCTGTTCGGCACCATCGCATCGGCCTTCGTCATTGCGCAGACGCAATCGATCTCGGAGTTCTTCATGACCGGCTCGATGGCGAAAGTGCTGACCCTGTCGACCATCGTGATCATTCTGATGCTGCGCCCGCAAGGCTTGTTCAGCATCAAGGTACGCAAGTAGGGGCGCATCATGCAGAAATTCTTCCGCAATGTCGTGGGCGGGCGCGAAGGGCTGGCCGGGCTGGCGATCCTGGCGCTGCTGCTTTTCGTGGTGTTTCCGCTGGCCCTGGACGTCTTCCGGCTCAATCTCATCGGCAAATACCTGTCCTATGCCTTCGTCGCGCTGGGGCTGGTGCTGTGCTGGGGCTATGGCGGCATCCTGAGCCTGGGCCAGGGCGTGTTTTTCGGCCTGGGCGGTTACTGCATGGCCATGTTCCTGAAGCTGGAAGCCTCGACACCGGAGGCCACCAAAATCCAGTCCACGCCCGGCATCCCGGACTTCATGGACTGGAACCAACTGACCTCGCTTCCCTGGTTCTGGGCGCCCTTCAAAAGCTTCTGGTTCACCTTGATGGCGGTGCCGGTGCTGCCCTGCCTGCTGGCGCTGATCCTGGGCGCGGCGATGTTCAAGCGTCGCGTGGGCGACACCTATTTCGCCATCGTGACGCAGGCCGTGGCCCTGATTCTTTCGGTGCTCATCATCGGCCAGCAGGGCTGGACCGGCGGCGTCAATGGCATCACCGACCTGAAGACGCTGCTGGGCTGGGATATCCGCACGGACAGCGCCCGGCTGGTGCTGTACTTCATCAACGGCGCGCTGCTGTTTGCCTGCATCCTGTTCGGCCGCTACCTGCTCTCGTCCAAGCTGGGCAAGCTGCTGATGGCGATGCGCGACAAGGAAGAGCGCGTGCGCTTCTCGGGCTATGACGTCGCCAGCTTCAAGGTGTTCGTCTTCTGCGTGGCCGCCGTCTTCTCGGCCATCGGCGGAGCCATGTTCACCTTGCAGGTGGGCTTCATGTCGCCCTCGTTCGTGGGCATCGTGCCCTCCATTGAAATGGTCATCTTCGCCGCGGTCGGCGGCCGCCTGTCCCTGCTGGGCGCGGTCTACGGCACGCTGCTGGTCAACTTCGGCAAAAGCTACTTCTCCGAGAGTTTTCCGCAGCTCTGGCTGTTCCTGATGGGCGGCCTGTTCATTGCCGTCGTGATGGCGTTTCCCAACGGGCTGGCGGGTCTTTACAACCAATACATCCGGAAACGCCTGGCGCGCAGAACATCGCGGCGCGAGGCGGATGGCGCCACGGAGGCAGCATGAATCCCTCAGCGTTCGCCCTGTACATCGAAGGCCTGACCGTCTCGTTCAATGGCTTTGTCGCCGTCAATGACCTCAACCTGTATGTCGACCAGGGAGAGCTGCGGGTGGTCATCGGCCCCAATGGCGCTGGCAAGACCACGCTGCTGGATCTGATTTGCGGCCGCACCAAGGCCTCCGCCGGCTCGATCCGCTTCAAGGACACGGAGCTGACCGGCCTGGCCGAATACGAAATCGTGCGCGCCGGCGTGGGCCGCAAGTTCCAGACGCCCTCCATCTATGAAACCCTGTCCGTGCGCGAAAACCTGGAAGTGTCGTACCCGGCCGGGCGCAGCGTGCTCGGCGCGCTGACCTTCAGGCGCAGTCCGGCGGTGCTGGAACGGGTCGAGCAAGTGGCCGAAGAGATCTTCCTGGCGGACCACCTCGACCGCTCGGCGGAATTGCTTTCGCATGGCCAGAAGCAATGGCTGGAGATCGGCATGTTGTTGATGCAGGAGCCCGAGCTGATGATGCTGGACGAACCGGTGGCCGGCATGAGCGTGTCCGAACGCGAGCGCACCGCCGAACTGCTCAATCGGATCAGCCGCAACCGATCGCTCATCGTGATCGAACATGACATGGAATTCGTCAAGAACATCGCGCACAAGGTCACGGTGCTGCATCAAGGCCGTGTGCTGGCCGAGGGCAGCATGGACAAGGTGCAGTCCGATCCGCGCGTGGTTGAAGTCTATCTGGGTCATTGAGGCCGGGAGGCAATATGTTCAATATCGCTGGCCTGGTGTCAGGCTATGGCCAAAGCAAAGTCATCCATGGCGTCGACCTTGCGGTGGCGGCCGGTGAAATCGTCGCCGTCATGGGCCGCAACGGCATGGGCAAGACCACGCTATTCAAGACCATGATGGGCCTGCTGCCCGCCATGCAGGGCTCGATCTCGCTGGAGGGCAGGGCGCTCGAGCGTCTGGAGAGCCATCAGCGCGTGCGCAGCGGGGTGGCCTACGTGCCGCAGGGCCGCATGATCTTTCCGACGCTGACCGTGGAAGAGAACATCCGCACCGGCATGCGCGGGCGGGCGCTGCGCAACACCATTCCGGAAGACATCTACGCCCTGTTTCCGGTGTTGCACGAAATGCGCGGCCGGCGCGGCGGCGATCTGTCGGGCGGGCAGCAACAGCAGCTCGCCATCGCCCGCGCCCTGGTCACCAACCCGCGCGTGCTGCTACTGGACGAGCCCACCGAGGGCATACAGCCGTCCATCATCAAGGACATCGCCCGCAGCCTGCTGGAGATCCGCAAGCTGCGCAACCTGGCCATCGTGGTGTCCGAGCAGGTCCTGAGTTTCACCATGCAGATCGCCGACCGCCTCATCGTGATCGACAAGGGCCGCTTCGTGCACGAAGACCCGCGCGAGCGCGTCGATGAGCAGACGATCAGCAAATACCTGTCTGTCTGAATTCATTGTCCATCTCAAAGGAGCATGACATGCCTGAAACCCTGATCAAGGTCGACCTGGCCCAATCCCCCTACGAAAACGAAGGCGTGCACAATCGCTGGCATCCCGACATCCCCATGGCGACGTGGGTCAGGCCGGGCGATGACTTCGTGCTCGAAACCTACGACTGGACCGGCGGCGCGATCAAGAACGATGACGATGCCTCCGATGTGCGCGACGTGGACTTGTCCACGGTGCACTTCCTGTCGGGCCCGGTCGGCGTCGAAGGCGCCGAGCCCGGCGACCTGCTGGTGGTGGACTTGCTCGATATCGGCGCCAAGCCGGAGAGCCTGTGGGGCTTCAATGGCTTTTTCAGCAAGAACAACGGCGGTGGCTTTCTGACCGAGCACTTCCCGTCGGCGCAAAAGTCGATCTGGGATTTCGAAGGCATGTTCACGACCTCGCGCCACATCCCCGGCGTGCGCTTCGCCGGCCTCATCCACCCGGGTCTGATCGGCTGCCTGCCGGACCAGGCCCTGCTGGACAAGTGGAATGCGCGCGAACAGGCACTTATCGACAGCGACCCCGAGCGCGTGCCGCCCCTGGCCAATCCGCCGGCGCCCAAGACGGCGCACATGGGCAAGCTCAAGGGGGCCGAGCGCGATCGCGCGGCCGCCACCGGCGCGCGCACCGTGCCGCCGCGCGAGCACGGCGGCAATTGCGACATCAAGGATTTGTCGCGCGGCTCCCGGGTGTTCTTCCCGGTCTACGTCAAAGGCGGCGGCCTGTCTGTCGGCGACCTGCACTTCTCGCAGGGCGATGGCGAGATCACCTTCTGCGGCGCCATCGAAATGGCCGGCTGGGTACACATGCGGGTGTCGCTCATCAAGGGCGGCATGGCCAAGTACGGCATCCGCAATCCCATCTTCAAGCCCAGCCCCATCACGCCGAATTACAAGGACTATCTGATCTTCGAGGGCATTTCGGTCGACGAAGGCGGCAAGCAGCACTATCTGGACGTGCACATCGCCTATCGCCAGGCCTGCCTGAACGCCATCGAATACCTGAAGAAGTTCGGCTATTCGGGGGCGCAGGCGTATTCGATCCTGGGCACGGCGCCAGTGCAGGGCCACATCAGCGGGGTGGTGGATATTCCCAACGCCTGCGCCACGTTGTGGCTGCCCACGGAGATCTTCGAGATCGACATCCAGCCCAATGCGCTTGGCGACGTGCCGCAGATAACGCGCGGCATGGACATGCCCATCGCCAAAGACCTCTGAGGAGCCGGCATGCCGCTCTATGACTATCGCTGCCGGGACTGCGGCGAGTTCTCCGTGCTCAGGCCCTTGGCGCAATGGCGCGACGCCGCGCCCTGCCCCCATTGCGGCGCCGCCTGCGAGCGTTTCGTCAGCGGCGCGCCGGCCCTCTCGGCGCTGTCCTCGGCCATGAACCGCGCCCGCGCCGTCAACGAACGCGCCGCCCATGAACCGCGCAGCACCCGTGGCGGGCACGGCATGGGTTGCGGTTGCTGCGCGGGCGCCAAGGCCGCCGGCCGGACGCGCCAGACGGCCGACGGCGGCAAGACCTTCGCCGGCGCCCGGCCGTGGATGATCAGCCACTGAAAGCGGGGGAGAGTGTCACGGGTTCCCGGGGGGAGGCTGATCCGACAGGGCAGCGGCATGCGCCCGGAACCCCGGCCGCAGGTGCCATTCATGTCGCCATCAGCTTGCCCAGCGTTGCCATGCCTTGTTCCATCGCGTCGTTCCAGGGATGGCCGCAGTTCAGCCGCAGGAAGTTGCCGAACGCGCCGGTGCACGAAAACAGCGGCCCCGGCGCAATGCTGATGCCGTGGTCGAGCGCGGCGCGGTGCAGCCGCAGGGTGTCGATGTGCGCGGGCAGTTCGACCCAGGTGAAGTAGCCGCCCAGCGGCCGAGTGGCGCGCGTGCCCTTGGGAAAGTAGCGCGCCACCGCCTGCAGCATCTCGCCCTGCTGCAATGCCAGCGTCTGGCGGAATTGGCGCAGGTGGCGGTCGTAGCCGCCCTGCGCCAGGTAGGCGGCAATCGCGGCCTGCGTCGGCGCGGCGGTGGCCAGGCTGGTGGTGAGCTTGTTGCGCATGATGGCGCGGGTGTAGCGCCCGGCCGCGACCCAGCCGACGCGATAGCCCGGCGCCAGCGTTTTCGAGAACGACGAGCAGTGCATCACCATGCCGTCGGTGTCGAAGGCCTTGGCGGGACGCGGCCGCGTGGCGCCGAAGTACAGTTCGCCGTAGACGTCGTCCTCGATCAGCGCCACGCCGTGGCGCGTCAGCAGCCTGACCAGCGCTTCCTTCTTGGCCTCGGGCATCAGGCTGCCCAGCGGATTCTGGAAGGTCGTCATGAGCCAGCAGGCGCGCGGCTGGTGCTGCACGATGGCCTGTTCCAGCGCTTGCAGGTCGATGCCTTCGCGCGGATGCGTGGCCACTTCGATGGCATGCAACTGGTTGCGTTCGAGCGACTGCAAGGCTGCGTAGAACGTCGGCGATTCCACGATCACCGCGTCGCCGGGCCGCGTGACCGCGCTCAGGCAGAGGTTGAGCGCGTCGAGCGCACCGTTGGTGATGATGATGTCGTCCACCGGCACCGTCAGGCCGTCGGCCAGGTAGCGCAGGGCGATGGCGCGGCGCAGGGCGGGGTCGCCGGGGCTGAGGTCGTCGATGGAGCCCCATGGGTCAAGTTGCTGCACCGTGGTTGCCATGTATCGCGCCAGCCGGCCATAGGGCAGCAGCGACGGGCTGGGAAAGGCCGAGCCGAAAGGCAGCATGTCGCGCCGCAAGGTGGCGTTGAGCACTTGTAGCACGTTGTCGCTGACATCGACCGGATGGCGGCCGGCGGCGGCGCTGGAAAGGTCGTCGGGTTCGGGCAGCGCGGCCTGCGGGGCGCGCAGCACGTAGTAACCGGAGCGGTCGCGCGCGCGGATAAGGCCGCGCGCTTCCAGCAGGTAATAGGCCTTGAACACCGTCGACGGGCTGACGCCGCGGCTGGCGCTGGTCTGGCGCACCGAGGGCAGGCGGTCGCCCGCCTGCAGCAGGCCCGACAGGATCGAGGCGGTGATTTCTTCGGTCAGCCGTTCATAGCGCTTCATGGAGGGATCCGTGGAAGACGGCGGTTCAGGTCGACATGCCGATGGCGCGCATCACCAGCCGCAGCGCGCCGGCGGCCAGGCCCAGCGACGCCACGCCGCCGGCCCAGATCAACAGCAGCCACAGCAGCCGGCTGCGCCAGGAGGGCAGGGAGCTCGGCGCGGCCATCAGTGAAACGCCTCGCCGGTGCGCACCTTGCCGCGGAACACGTAATAGGACCAGGCGGTGTACATCAGGATAATCGGAATGATGGCGAGCGCGCCGACCAGGGCGAAGCCCAGGCTCTGCGGCGGCGCGGCCGCGGTCCAGATCGACACGTCGGGCGGGATCACGGCCGGCCAGATGCTGATGCCCAGGCCGCTGTAGCCCAGGAACACCAGGCACAGCGCCAGCACGAACGGCCCCGCGGCGGGCGCGCCGCGCACGCGGCGCATCAGGTCGATGCCGGCGGCCGCCACCAGCAGCGGCACCGGCAGGAACCAGAACATGTTGGGCAGGCTGAACCAGCGCTGGGCGATATGCGGCTGCGCCAGCGGCGTCCACACGCTGAGCGCGGCGATCACCGCCAGCAGCGCCAGCGTCAGCGGCCGCGCCAGCGCGCACATGTGGCGATGCAGGCGGCCCTCGGTCTTCATGATGAGCCAGGTGCAGCCCAGCAGCGCATACGCCACCACCAGGCCCGCGCCGGTGAACAGGGAGAACGGGCTGACCCAGTCCCACGGCCCGCCCTGGTAGGCGCGGTCCACCACCCTGATGCCTTCGATGTAGGCGCCCAGCGTCACGCCCTGGAAGAAGGTGGCGCAGAGCGAACCCAGCACGAAGGCCCGGTCCCACAGCGCGCGGTGGCGCGGGTCGGCCTTGAAGCGAAACTCGAAGGCCACGCCGCGGAAGATCAGCCCCAGCAGCATGAACACCAGCGGCAGGTGCAGCGCGCTCAGGATCACCGAATACGCCAGCGGAAACGCGGCCAGCAGCCCCGCGCCGCCCAACACCAGCCAGGTCTCGTTGCCGTCCCACACGGGGGCGACGGTGTTGACCATGGCGTCGCGCTCCTCGGCGTCGCCGATCAGCGGAAAGAGGATGCCGATGCCCAGGTCGAAGCCGTCCATCACCACGTACATCATCACGCCGAACAGAATGATGACGGCCCATATCAATGCAAGGTCGATGCCCATGGCCTCAGGCTCCTTTGAATCCAGGTTGCGCGGACGGGGCGTCCGCCGAGGTGGAGGCGGCCGACAGCGGCCGCGACGGCTGGCGCGGCTCGCCCGGGCCGCCGGACAGCGGGGCGTGGCCGGGCGCCGGGGTCGGGCCCATGCGGATCAGGCGCAGCATGTACGACACGCCGGCGCCGAACACGAACAGGTACACCACCACGAACAGCGCCAGCGTCAGCGTCAGTTCGCCCGGGCCGTGGCGGGTGGCGGCGTCGGCCGTGCGCATCACGCCATAGACTACCCAGGGCTGGCGGCCGATCTCGGTCACGTACCAGCCGGCCAGGATGGCCACCAGCCCCGATGGCCCCATCCACAGCGCGAAGCGCTGCAGCGCGCGCGATTGGTACAGGCGGCCGCGCCAGCGCGCCCACAGCGCCCACCCTGCCAGCAGAATCATCAGCATGCCCAGCCCCGCCATCACGCGGAACGACCAGAACACCACGGTGGCATTGGGGCGGTCTTCGGGCGGATACGATTTCAGGCCGGGGAACTGGCCGTCCCAGCTATGCGTGAGGATCAGGCTGCCCAGGCGCGGCAGGTTGAGCGCGTAGCGGGTCTCTTCGCGCTCCATGTCGGGAATGCCGAACAGCGTCAGCGGCACGCCGGCGCCCGGTTCGTTGTTCCAATGACCTTCGATCGCGGCGATCTTGGCGGGCTGGTGCCTGAGCGTGTTCAGGCCGTGGAAGTCGCCCACCACCGCCTGCAGCGGCGCCGAGATCGCCAGCATGGCCATCGCCATCGCGAACATCTTTTTCACGGCCGGGCTGCGGTCGCCGCGCAGCAGGTGCCAGGCGCCGGACGCGCCCACCATCAGCGCGGTGGCCAGGAACGCGGCGATGCCCATGTGCGCCAGGCGATAGGGGAACGAGGGGTTGAAGATCACCGCCAGCCAGTCGGTCGGCACCACGCGGCCATCCAGGATCTCGTAGCCGGCGGGGGTCTGCATCCAGCTATTGGACGCCAGGATCCAGGTGGCCGACACCAGCGTGCCCAGCGCCACCATGATGGTCGAGAAGAAGTGCAGGCCCGGGCCCACGCGCGACCAGCCGAACAGCATCACGCCGAGAAAGCCGGCTTCCAGGAAGAAGGCCGTCAGCACCTCGTAGGCCAGCAGGGGCCCGGTGACGCTGCCTGCGAAATCGGAAAAGAAGCTCCAGTTGGTGCCGAACTGGTACGCCATCACCAGTCCGGACACCACGCCCATGCCGAAATTGACGGCGAAGATCTTGGTCCAGAAGTGGTAGAGGTCGCGGTAGACGGTGTTGCGGGTGCGCAGCCAGCAGCCTTCGAGCACGGCCAGGTAGCTGGCCAGGCCGATGGTGATGGCCGGAAAGATGATGTGAAAGGAAATGGTGAATCCGAACTGTATTCGGGCAAGCAGTAACGCGTCGCTATCCATGGCGGGAAATTCCTGGCTTCAAGGCCCGCGCGTTCCTGCCGCCACCGGGCGGCGCGCGCGGACAGGCTGGTGCCTGCAGCGTCAAGATAGGCCGATGGCGCCGAGCAGTACAGATTCAGAAGTGTCGAGAAAAAGCGGAGCAGTTTGACGGCCGTGTGCGGGCGGCGCGCCTGCCGCCATAGGGAAAACGGGCCATCCGCATGACCAGGGCCAGATCCCGCCGTTACAAAAAAAAGCAGCACAGCGGGACTGCTGTGCTGCCTGATCCGGCCGGTATTGCGCGGGCCGCGTCAGTACATGTGCTGCCCGCCGTTCATGGCGACATTGCTGCCTGTCATGAATGCCGCCGCGTCGCTGCAGATGAACGCCACCAGCGCGGCGATCTCGTCGGGCTGGCCCAGCCGGCCCAGCGGAATCTGCGGCAGGATCTTTTCCTTGAGCACCTCTTGCGGCACGGCTTCGACCATGCGCGTGGCCAGGTAGCCGGGCGACACGGTGTTGACCGTGACGCCTTTCCTGGCCAGCTCCAGCGCCAACGACTTGGTGAAGCCGTGGATGCCGGCTTTGGAGGCGGCGTAGTTGGTCTGCCCGAAGGCGCCCTTGGATCCGTTCACCGACGAGATGTTGACGATGCGTCCCCAGCCGCGGTCGGCCATCGGCCCGCACAGCGGCTGCGTCATGTTGAACATCGAATCGAGATTGCTGCGCAGCACGTCGTTCCAGTCGGCGTAGCTCATCTTGCGCAGGCTGGCGTCGCGGGTGATGCCGGCGTTGTTGACCAGGATGTCGATCTGGCGGCCGTCGCCGGCCAGGCGCTGCGCCAGGGCCTGGCAGGAATCGTAGTCGGCCACGTCGACCTTGACCATGTCGTAGCGGCGGCCGGCGGCCGCCTCCTCATCGAGCCATTCGCGCGTGGCCGACTCGTGGGAATGGCAGGTGACGATGATGTCGTGGCCGGCGGCGTGCAGGGCCCGGGCGATGGCGCGGCCCAGGCAGCCCGCGCCGCCGGTGATGAGCGCGGTGCGTCTAGTTGCCATGGCGGGCTCCAAACTGGCTGGCCTCGCGCATGGCCGAGCAGGCCGAGGTCATCTGGTCGCAATACGACGACCACATGCGCGTCAGTGGCGATTCCGCCAGGCCGCCGCTGGCTGCGGCGGAGGCGTTGTGCAGCCAGCCGCTCACCGCTTCGCTGACGCCCGCGGCCAGCGCCGCCTGGTCTTCCAGCGCGGCGTGGGTGATGGCCTGGCTGGCCTCGAGCTGGCATTGCCATTGCCTGCGCGTAACCTCGCCCAGCGCCGGGGCGATGTTCTGCCAGTTGCCGTCGAGCTTGAGCGGCGCCAGGGTCGACAGGTACTGGCCGGTGCCGTCGCTGGCCAGGCGCTGTCCCAGTTGCAGCCAGCGCTGGTGGCTTTCGCGCGCCAGTTCAGCCAGGCGCTGGCAGTAGGCGGCATTGGCGCCGGCGAGGTCCTGGGTCGTGGAAGCAGGGGTCTTCTTCATGATGCGTCCTTTTAAGAGAGTGGTAAGGGGCAACGAATGCACAGGCCTCACGCCATCTGGCTGAGGGTCTTGCGGAAACGGGTCAACGAGAAGGCGAACAGGACGCTGCCGATCAGTGTCAGCGCCAGGAACGGTTGCCATACGACGCTAATGCCGGCGCCACGGAAGAGAATCGCCTGGCCGAGTTCCACGAAATGGGTGGTGGGGGCGGCCAGCATGATGTTCTGCACGAAGTCCGGCATGCTTTCGCGCGGCGTGGTGCCGCCGGACAACAACTGCAGCGGCAGCAGCACCAGCACCAGCAGCATGCCGAATTGCGGCATGCTGCGTGCGAGGGTGGCCATGAAGATGCCCATGGAGGTGGTCGCGAACAGGTGCAGCGCCACCCCGGCCAGGAACAGCGCCACCGATCCTTCGACCGGTACGTGCAGCAGGCCGCGCACGACGAATGTCAACGATAGCCCGGCGGACACCAGTACCACCAGCCCCATGGACCACACCTTCGCCAGCATGATCTCGTTAGGTGTAACAGGCATGACAAGCAGGTGCTCGATGGTGCCGTGCTCGCGTTCGCGGATCAGGGCCGCGCCGGTCAGGATGATCGACAGCATCGTGACGTTGTTGATGATCTCCATCAGGCTGCCGAACCACGCCTGCGTCAGATTGGGGTTGAAGCGCATGCGCACCGCCAGGTCCACCGGCAGCTCGGTCGGCTTGCGGTAGCGCTTGACGAATTCGTTGATTTCGTCGGTGATGATCTGCTGAATGTAGCTGCTGCCGGTGAACGCCTGACTCATGCGGGTGGCGTCCACGTTCAGTTGGATCTCGGCCGGCTTGCCTGCCAGCACGTCGCGCTGGAAATTCGGTGGCACGTTGACCGAAAAGGTGTAGCGCCCGGCGTCCATGCCGGCATCGGCCTCGGCCGAGGTGACCATCGCGGGCATCGTGAAGTGCGGCGGGTAGAACGCCGAGGCGATGCGCGCGGACAGCGGCGAGGCGTCCTCGTCCACCACCGCGATGGCCGCGTTGTGCAGCGACTCGGGCACGGCGGTGGCGGCCGTATAGATCATCAGCGTGAATGAAACGAAGATCAGGGCCAGCATCATCGGATCGCGCGCCAGGCTCCACAGTTCCTTGACGCCCAGGCGGAATATATTGGCGGCATGTCGCGGCATGGCTCAAGTCTCCTGCTTTTTCAATAGGAGCGTCGAAGCGCCCAGGATCACCGGAATGGCGACCAGCAGCGGCCAGAACGACCCTTGCAGGTTGGAGAAATCCAGCGCCTTGCTGAACACGCCGCGGCTGATGGTCAGCATGTGGGTGGCGGGGTAGACCTGGCCGATCAGCTTGCCCATGCCTTCCAGCGACGACACGGGATTGAGCAGGCCGGCGAATTGCACCGCCGGCACCAGCGTGCCGATCATGGTGAAGAACAGCGCCGCGATCTGGCTGCGGGTGAAGGTCGAGGCCAGCAGGCCGATGGCGGTGGCCACCACGTTGTAGATCAGCGCCGCCGCCAGCAGGGTGGCGAAGCTGCCGGTGATCGGCACGCCGAACAGCGTCACCGCCATCAGCGCCATCAACAGGAAATTCAGCATCGCCAGCGCCACATAGGGCGCCTGCTTGCCCAGCAGGAATTCCAGCCGCGTCACCGGCGTGACGTACAGGTTGATGATCGAGCCCAGTTCCTTCTCGCGCACCACCGCCAGCGCCGTCAGCATCGCTGGCATCATCAGCAGCAACAGCGGAATCACGGCCGGCACCATGGCCGGCAGGCTGCGCACGTCCGGGTTGTAGCGAAAGCGGGTTTCGATACCGACCTGCTGCGTGGCGGCGGCGCCCAGGCGTTCGCGCGCCTGCTGTTGCAGCCAGCCCTGGTGCATGCCGAGCACATAGCCGCGGATGGTCTCGGCGCGCTGCGGCATGGCGCCGTCGATCCAGACGCCGATCTGGGTGTCGCGGCCGCGCGCGGCATCGCGCGCGAAGCCCTGTGGAATCTCTATCGCCAATGACAGTTCGCCGCTGCGCATGCGCGCGTCCATGTCCTGGTAACTGGTAATGGGGGCGTGCTCGATGAAGTAGCGCGATCCCGCCAGGTTCAGGCTGTAGTTCTGGCTCAGGGCGGTCTGGTCGCGATCCATGACGGCGTAGCGCAGGTCCTCCACGTCCAGGCTGATGCCGAAGCCGATCACGAACATCAGCAGCAGCGAGCCGGCCAGCGCCAGGGTGGCGCGCACCGGATCGCGGCGCAGTTCCAGCGCCTCGCGCCACATGTAGCTGAACATGCGCTGCAGGCTGAAGCCGCGCGTTTCGTGGGCCGGCGCGGTGGCGGCCGGCGCCGGCACGGCCGCTTGCGCCTGGCCGGGCCGGGTGCCCGCGCCGGCGTCGACCAGGAAGGCGATGAAGGCTTCTTCGAGCGTGCTGGCGCCGCGCATCCGGGTGATCTCGTCCGGCGCGGCGCTGACCAGCACCTTGCCCGCATGCATCAGCGACATGCGGTCGCAGCGCTGCGCCTCGTTCATGAAGTGGGTCGAGATGAAGATGGTGACCTGGTCCTGGCGCGCCAGGGCGATCAGCAGGCGCCAGAAGTTGTCGCGCGCCACCGGGTCCACGCCCGAGGTCGGCTCGTCCAGGATCAGCAGCTCGGGCTTGTGCACCATGGCCACCGCCAGCGACAGGCGCTGGCGCACGCCCATGGGCAGCTTGCCAGGCAGCTCGTCCAGCGACTCGCCAAGGTCGAAGCGCGCCGCCATTTCGTCCACGCGCGCCGGGATCTGCGCCTCGGGCACGTGGAACAGCCGCGCGTGCAGCACCAGGTTCTGCCGTACCGTCAGTTCGCCGTAGAGCGAGAATGCCTGAGACATATAGCCGACGCGGCGGCGCGTGGCGAGGTCACGCGGGTCGACTTCGGCGCCGAACAGCCAGGCGCGGCCCTCGCTGGCCGGCAGCAGGCCGGTCAGCATCTTCATGGTGGTGGACTTGCCGCAGCCATTGGAGCCGAGAAAGCCGAATATCTCGCCCTTGCGGATGCGGAAGTTGACGTGGTCGACGGCGACGAAATCACCGAAGCGCATGGTCAGGTCGCGCGCTTCGATCGCGATCTCGGCCTCATCGCCGAGTGTCAGCGGCACGATCTCGACCGGCTTGTGGCCGCGCCGCTTTTCCTCGGGCAACAGGGCGATGAAGGCGGCCTCCAGCGTGTCGCTGGCGGTGCGCCGGCGCAGCTCGTCGGGCGTGCCGGCGGCCAGCACCCGGCCGTCGTCCATGGCGATGAGCCAGTCGAAGCGCTGCGCCTCGTCCATATAAGCGGTGGCGACGATGACACTCATGCCTGGGCGTTCGTGGCGGATCTGGTTGATCAGGTCCCAGAATTGCGCCCGCGCCAGCGGGTCGACGCCGGTGGTGGGCTCGTCCAGGATCAGCAGATCGGGGTCGTGGATCAGCGCGCAGCACAGACCCAGCTTCTGCTTCATGCCGCCCGACAGCTTGCCGGCCGGGCGCGACAGGAACGGCTCCATGCCGGTGCTGCGGGTCAGGCTGTCGATGCGGCGGCGGCGCTCGGCCTCGCCGTGGCCGAACAGCCGGCCGAAGAATTGCAGGTTTTCCTCCACCGACAGGGTAGGGTAGAGATTCTTGCCCAGGCCCTGCGGCATGTAGGCGATGCGCGGGCAGACGTCGTCACGATGACGCTTGCTGGCCATGTCGCCGCCCAGCACCTGGACCGTACCGTCCTGCACCTTGCGCGACCCTGCGATCAGCGCCAGCAGGCTCGACTTGCCCACGCCGTCCGGACCGATCAGGCCAACCATGCGGCCGGCGGGGATGTCCAGCGAGACATGGTCCAGCGCCAGCGTCTTGCCGTAGCGCAGCGACACCCCCGACAGCTTGACCACCGGAGCGGGGGCGGCCGTCGTGGTCACGGTCATCACGGCACCTTGACTTCAAGATTGGCGGGCCACTGCGCGTCGGCGTCCAGCTTCAGCCAGGCCACGCCGGGCAGGCCCGTCTTGACCTGGTGCAGATGCTGGCGCAGCAGCTCCGGCGCGATCTGCGCCTTGACGCGGAACATCAGTTTCTGGCGCTCGGTGGCGGTTTCGACGGTCTTGGGCGTGAACTGCGCGGTGCTGGCCACGAACGACACCTTGGCCGGGATCACGTATTGGGGCGCCGCGTCCAGCACGATGCGCACGTCCTGGCCCAGCGCGACCCGGCCGGCGGCCTGCTCCGGCAGGAAGAAGGTCATGTAGACGTCGGCCAGGTCGACCATGTTGAGCACTTTGCCGCCGGCGCCCAGCACTTCGCCGGCTTGCGCCACGCGGTACTGCACGCGGCCGTCGCGCGGCGCGCGCAGTTCGCTGTCGGCGATATCGGCGTCGATGCGGGCGATGGTGGCCTGCGCCGCCTTGACCGCGGACTGGGCGCCGACCTGGGCGGCCCTGGCCGCGTCGATGGCGGCCTGCGCTGCCTTGACCTGGGCACGCCCGGCGTTGACGGCGGCCTGCGCGCTGCGCACCCTGGCGCGGTCGTCATCGAGTTCCTGGATCGACGACGCGCCTTCGCGCGACAGCGTCTCGGAGCGCGCCAGGCGCCGGCGCGCGGCGTCCAGTTCGCTTTCGCGCTGCACCACCACGGCCTCGGCGGCCAGTTTGTCGCTTTCGCGCTGCGCCACCTGCGCGCTGGCGCTGGCGGCGTTGTTGATGGCCTGCTGGTGCTGGGCGCGGGCCTCTTCGCGTTGCGCCTGCAAGGTGTCTATCTGCATGCGGGCCAGCGGCTGGCCGGCGCTGACGAAGTCGCCCTCGGCCACCAACACATCCTGTACCCGCCCGGCCAGCTTGGTGGCGACGTCGACTTCAGTGGCTTCGATGCGGCCGTTGCCGCTGATGAAGCCGGCGCCGGGGCCTGTGTCGGACAACATGCGCCAGCCGTAGTAGCCGGCGGCGGCCAGCGCCACGATTGCGAGCAGGGGAACGAGTTTCCGAGTGGGCAGCTTCATGATGCGTATCCTGTATTCAGCGGCGCGGGGCGGTGGACGCGGCGCTCGCGCCGGCGGGGACGGGCGTGGGGCGCGCCGGGCTCGGCTCGGATGCCGCTTGCGGCGTGGAGGCGGCTGGCGCTGGCGGCGCCACCTGGGTGCCGCCGCCGAGCGCGGCATACAGCCCGACCCGGGCCGCGAGCAGGGCCCGGCGCGTCTGCACCAGTGTCTGCTGCGCCGCCAGCAGGTCGCGCTGGGCGTCCAGCACTTCCAGGTAAGGCGAGGCGCCGTGGTCGTAGCGCAGCTTGGCCAGGCGCGCGCGCTCCCCCTGCGCCGCCACGGTGGCGCGCAATACCTGTACCTGTTCGGCCAGCCAGCGGCGCGCCGACAGCGCATCGGCCACATCCTTGAAGGCGCCTTGGATGGCGCGCTCGTAACCGGCCACCGCCTGGTCGCGGCGAGCCTCGGCCAGGTCCAGGTTCGCGCCGCGGCGCCCGGCGTCGAAAAGGGGCAGGTCGAGGCTGGGCGCGAAATTCCAGGCGCGGCTGCCGGAGCCGAACAGCCCGTCCAGTTCGGCGCTGGCGCTGCCAAACGCGCCGGTCAGCGTGATGCGGGGAAAGAAGGCGGCACGGGCCGCGCCGATGTTGGCGTTGGCGGCGCGCAACTGGTGTTCGGCGGCGACGATGTCGGGCCGGTTGGACAGCAGGTCCGAAGGCAGCCCGGCCGGCAGGTCGCGCATCACGCTGTCATCGTCCAGGTCGGCGCGTGGCAATGGCAGGGCCAGCGGTTCGCCGGTCAGCAATTCCAGCGCATGGGCCTGCGTGGCGCGGGCCTGCTCCAGGTCGGCGCCGAGCGCCCGCGCCTGTTGCCACAGCGTTTCCACCTGGGTCAGGTCCAGCTTCGAGATCGATCCCACCTCGAACCGGCGGCGAAAGATGCGCAGCGATTCTTCGCGCGAGGCGATGGTCGCGCGGGTCAATGCCAGCCGCTCGTCCAGTTCGCGCAGCGACAGATAGCTGTCCGCGACTTGCGTCACCAGGCTGAGCGTGGCGGCCTTGGCGGCGGCCTCGGAGGCAAGGTAGTTCTCGAGCGCGGCGTCCTTGAGGCTGCGTACGCGGCCCCAGAAGTCCAATTCCCAGGCCGCCATGCCCACGCCTGCCTGGTACTGGCTGGCCACTTGCGGCTGGCCGGTGAGGGTCAGGTCGCCCGGGGTGCGGGCGCGGGTGCCTTCGGCCTGCGCACCGAGCGTGGGGAACTGGTCGGCGCGCTGGATGCCGTAGAGCGCGCGCGCTTCCTCGACGCGCAGCAGCGCCACGCGCAGGTCGCGGTTGTGCGTCAGGGCGGCGTCGATCAGGCCCTGCAGCACGGGATCGGTGAAGTAGTCGCGCCAGTCGACCCGCGCCGCGTCGCGTGCCGCGGCGCCGGCGGCGGTGGAGGCGGCCGGGTCGGGATAGACGGCTGCCACCGGCGCCGCCGGCCGCACATATTGCGGCGCCATCGACACGCAGCCCTGCGCCAGCAGCGTGGCCAGGATAGCCGGCGCCAGTCGGGCGGCGCGCCATTGCGCGAGAGGGCGGCGGGTCATGCTCGGGTCTCCGTGACGTAAATGCCGGGCGCATCGTCCAGCGCCGGATAGCCTCTGCGCGCGGCGCCAAGGGCGGGCGGCCTGACCGGCTTGCCGGACTGCTCGTTCAGCCAGGCGACCCAGTGCGGCCACCATGAGCCTTCGTGCGACGTGGCGCTGGCCAGCCACGCGTCGGGCGTCAAGGCCGGCTCCCCCGCCGCGCGCAACCGGCTGCGGAAGTGCCGCCGCGGATGTCCCGGCTCGCTGACGATGCCGGCGTTGTGGCCGCCGTTGGTCAGCACGAATGTCAACGGCGCAGGCGCCAGGCCGTGCAGCTTGTAGACCGACCGCCATGGCGCGACGTGGTCGGTTTCGGTGCCGACGCAGAATATCGGCAGGCGCAGGTCATGCAGCCTGACCGGACGGTCGTCCACGCAATAGCGGCCGGCGGCCAGCTCGTTGTCCAGGTACAGGTGACGCAGGTACTGGCCATGCATGCGCGCCGGCATGCGGGTGGCATCCGCATTCCAGGCCTGCAGGTCGTTCATGGGGCGGCGCTGGCCCAGCAGGTATTCCGAGATCATCGGCGACCACAGCAGTTGCTGGGCGCGCAGCAACTGGAACGCGCCGCTCATCTGCCGTGCAGGGAAATAGCCCAGCGACGCCATTTCCGCTTCCAGCAGCGCCACCTGGAAGGGGTCGATGAACAGGCCCAACCGGCCGGGCTCGCTGAAGTCGGTCTGCGCCGCCAGCAGGCTCAGGCTGGCCAGGCGCGAGTCGCCGTCGCGCGCCATGGCGCTGGCGGCAATGGCCAGCAGCGTGCCGCCCAGGCAGTACCCCACCGCATGCACCGCCGCGCCGGGCACGATCGCCCCGATCGCCGCCAACGGCTCGCGCACGCCCAGGCGCAGGTAGTCCGCCATGCCCTGGTCGCGGTCCGCGGCCGTGGGATTCTTCCAGGACACGCAGAACACCGTGTAGCCCTGGTCGACCAGATAGCGGATCAGGGAGTTGTGCGGCGACAGGTCCAGCACGTAGTACTTCATGATCCAGGCCGGCACGATGAAAATGGGCTGCGGCCGCACGCGCCCGGTCGTGGGGCGGTACTGGATCAGTTCGGCCAGGGCATTGCGCAGCACCACCTTGCCTGGCGTGGCAGCGACTTCATGGCCGGGGCGGAAGCGCTCGGCGCCATCTGGCGGCTGCCCGCAGCATTGGCGCAGGCCGTCCTCCCAGGCGTAGCGGACGCCGCGCAGCAGGTTGGCGCCGCCTTCGCGCAGGGTCTGGCGCCATACCAGGGGGTTGGTATAGGGGTTGTTGTCGGGGGCCAGGGGTTCCAGCCACAGGCGTGCCGCGAACGCCGCCAGCTCGCGCTGGTGCGCATCCGCCAGGGGCAGCGCGCCAGCCCACGCGTCCCAGCCCTGCTGCGCCAGCTCGAAACCCTGGCGCCACAGCGCGAACGGCCATTGTTGCCAGGCCTCGTCGGCGAACCGGCTTGCATCTTGCGCAGGCTGCGGGGTCGGCGGCGGGGGCGTGATCGGCATGGGGGCTCCGGGTTGCACGGGCGGCGGGAGTGCCGCGCATGGAACGGTTTGTCGCGCCACCGGGCGGGTCGCCTGGGGTCGGACAAATCCGACTTCGTAATCATTGTGCCGCCGCCCTCCTGATCAATCCTTGATCAGGATCAAGTTAACGACTGACTGGTCGGTTTTTAATGGGCGATGGGCGGACGGTTTGACCGGCGCGCCCATTCGCACAGGGAGCAGTGGTGATGAGCACGCAACGTCTACGTCTGCCTTCGACCGTGCGCGTCGGGCAGATTCTTGACGCCGCGTTGCAGGAGTTCTCGGCCGCCGGCTATGCCGGCGCACGCATGGATGACATCGCCTTGCGCGCGGGCTTGTCCAAGGGCGGCCTGTACGCGCACTTCTCCAGCAAGGAAGAGGTGTTCGAGGCCCTGCTGGCGCGCTACCTGAGTCCGCCGCGGATCGACGCGTGCGCCCTGGTCGACGGGTCGGACACGCCTCGCCACCTGGCCGAGCGCGTCGTCAGTCACCTCCATGCCAGCCTGGCGAATCCGGCCATGATTGCCGCCATGCGGCTGCTGCTGGCAGAGAGCGCGCGCGTGCCGCACCTGGCGCGGCGCTGGCGCCAGGCGACCGTCGACGCGCACCTGGCCGATATCGCGCAATTGCTGGCGTTGGCGCGCGAGCGCGGCCTGTGCGGCGACGGCCCGGCGCTGCGGCATCCCTGGTTGCTGCTGTCGCCGGTGGTGCATGCCATCTTCATGGCGATGCTGCCTGGGCCGGACGAGCGCCTGAACCTGCCGGAAAGGCGCGAGGCGCATGTGGCGATGATCTGCCAATTGCTGTAGGGAATGGCGTGGACCTGCGGCGCGCCATTGCCGCCTGGCGGCGGTAGCGGCCAGGATGCGCGGCAGAGGCATGGCCCTGTATCCTTTCATCCATTCCATCATCGAAAGCAGCGAGGGCGATTTGCCTACCTCAGGAATGACGGTCCGCGTACCGTCCTGGCGCTATTTCCCGGTGGCCCTGGCCCTGGTGCTGCCTGTGCTGGGCTGCATCGGCTGGACCTGGCTGCACGCGCTGAACAGCGAACGCGCCCAGGCCGCCACGGCGGGGCGGATCGTACGGGTCCAGACCGAGCAGATCCTCACGAACGCGCTGGACATCCTGCCGCGGGTCGCGGCCCTGGCCGCGCAGCCCTGCCAGGCCGTGCATGCCAACCTGCTGCGTTGGGGCACGCTCAACCCTTATTTCCATTCATTGCTGCTGGTCAGGCGCGATCGCATCTATTGCTCGTCCGTGCTGGGCGACGTCGACTACGACACCGGTACGTTCCCGCGCTGGCCGGCGGGCACACCGCCCACGCAATGGTTCGTCAGTGTGGCAGGGACTCCCCTGGCCCCCGAGCGGCCCGCCCTGCTGCTGGGCATGGCGGGGGAGGCCGGTCGCGGCGGTGTGGTGGTGATCGACGGCCGCTATGTGCAGGATCTGCTGAACGCGGTGTCGTCGCTGGGGGTCTATCAGTTGGAAGTCACGCTGGGACGCGGCACGCCCATCCGCAGCGAGGCCTGGAGCGATTCGGCCTCCGAACGGCTGTTCGAATCGACCGAGACGATTGCCGGTCGCGATGACCTGAGCGTCCGGGTGATGGCGCCGGCCGAGACCGTGGTGCGCGCCTGGCAGCAATTGTTGATCGCCTACCTGCCGGTCGCCCTGCTGTGTGGCGCCTTGCTGGCCATCGGCGCCTACCGCCTGCAAGTGAATCGGCAATCGTTCAAGGAACAACTGCGCCGCGCCATGCTGGCCGACGAATTCCACGTCGAGTACCAGCCGGTGTATGGCCTGGCCAACGGCCGCTGCGAGGGCGTCGAGGCCTTGCTGCGCTGGACCCGTCCCGGCGTGGGGCCGGTGCGTCCCGACATCTTCATCGCGGCGGCCGAAGCCGAAAACATGATCGTGCCGCTGACGCAGCACCTGCTCCGGCTGATCCGGCGCGACATGCAGGCCTGGGTCACGCCGCCGGACTTCCACATCGCCGTCAACGTGGCGCCCGAGCACTTGTCCAGCCCGGCGCTGGTGCCTGATGTGCAGGCCTTCCGCGCCGCCGTCCGGCCGTCGTTGATGGTGCTGGAGATCACCGAGCGCAGTCTGATCACTGACAACGGCCAGGCCCGCGCCAACATCGATGCGCTGCGCGCGCAGGGCGTATTCGTGGCCATCGACGATTTCGGCACGGGCCATTGCTCGCTGTCATACCTGCAACGCTTTCCGGTCGACTATCTGAAAATCGACAAGGGTTTCGTGCATGCCATCCAGCCCACCGGCGAAGAGACCCCGGTGCTGGACGTGATCATCACATTGGCGCATCGCCTGGGCCTGGCAGTGGTGGCCGAAGGCGTTGAAACGCCGGATCAGTTCAACTACCTGACGCAGCGCGGTGTGGCGTTCATCCAGGGCTACCTGTTTGCCCGGCCCATGCCATCGGCCGATTTCGTGCGGTGGTATGCCGAGAAAGCGGCACAGCCGCCGGTGCCCGCGGCGTCATAGCGCGCGCGGCAGGGTCAATAGCGAAAAGCGGATTCCCAGCGACCACAGCACGCTGCCGCGCCCACCCTGCGCGACGGCCGTGCCTTGGCGGGGCCCTTCGCCGGGGCCGGCAACGCGGCCGCACGGGGCTGAAAACACGAAGCAAAGCAGCACGGCGAGCAGCGATCCTACGGCAATGGATACGCGCATGTTTTCCTCTTTTGGGATAAAAAATTATTGTAAAACGATAAGTTATCGCTACAATACAGAAAGTTAATTCCCTCAAGCAACATCGTCCGGAGACCGCCATGACCGTCGCGCCGACCTTTTCATCCGCTCCGCAGGCCTCGTCACCCGCCAACGGCGCGCGGCGGCTGGCCCGCATTCGTGGGCTGTCGCGCTGGATGCGTGTTCTGCTGGTCATTGCCGCGGCGTCCCTCGTCGCGGCACTGATCGGCATATGGTTCTTCACATCCGAGGCCGTGCTGGCCCGCGGCCTGTATTCCTTTCTCAACGTCACGGCGCCGACCTATGCGGAACCGGTCGCGCCCGTCACGTTGCCGCATCTGAACCTTGGGCCTGCGTACCGGGTATTGGGCTTTGCCTTGTTCGGAGTCGTGGCGGCCTTGGCATTGCGCGCCATCGCCCATGCCCACGCGATGTTCTCCGACTTCAGCCGCGGCGATGTGCTGACCGTGGCCACGGCCCGGCGTTTGCGCGGCATTGCCTTGCTGGTCACGGTGTTCAGCATCGCGGTGCCGGCCCTGAAAACCGTATTGATGTTGGCGCTCACGCTGGCCAATGGGCCGGGCGGGCGCTACATGATGGTCGGCATCGACATCAGCGACATCCTGCTCGGCTTGCTTGGCGGCCTGTTGTTCACGCTGGCCTGGGCGATGGAAGAGGCGGCCCAGGTCGCGGAAGAGAACCGGGGATTCATCTGATGGCGATCATCGTACGGCTGGATGTGATGCTGGCGCAGCGCAAGATGAAGGCGCGCCAACTGGCCCAGGAGATCGGCATTACCGAGCCGAATCTGTCGCTGCTCAAATCGGGCAAGGTCAAGGGCATGCGCTTCGATACGCTGGAGCGCATCTGCGAAGTGCTGCAATGCCAGCCCGGTGACCTGCTCGAATATCAACCGGACCCGGCGCCGGGCGGCGTGGCCCCCGACTGAAGCCACCCCCGCTTTGCGGCTTTCCGCCGCGCGCAATGACCTGAAGAACCGTGCCGCGTCAGCCGGCCTTGGCCTGGGGCGCGGCCTTGGCGAAGAACAGGTCGGTGATCGACTGGCTGTCCAGCGGCTCGCCGTTGATGGTGCGGGCCAGCAGTTCGGCGCCCAGCAGTTGCACCGAAAACACCAGGTCGGGCCGCACCCGCCGGATCTTCTCCAGGTGCTTGCTGGTGTTGACCAGGGCCACCGTCTTGGCGCCCTGCTCGCCGCAGGCCTCCTTGGCGGCCAGTACGATGAACGCGTTTTCCGCGTCGTCCGCGCGTAGCGCCAGGACGTAGCGCGCGCGGGTGACGCCGGCGCTGCGCAGCACTTCGACGCTCGAGGGGTCGCCCTCGATCAGGTCGGTGGCCGCGGGGTATTCCTGCGGCACGCCCGGCGGCACGATGACCGTGACCTCGTCGCCACGGCGGCGCAGGCCGTCGTAGACGCTCAAGGCCAGAGGGGTGGCGCCGGCGATGATGATGTGGTTTTTTCTCATGGCGTTGGAAAACCGGCCCTTGACCAGCCGCTTCAGGTTGCCGCCGATCACCGGGCCGGCGATCGCGCTGATGGAGGTGGCAAAGACGGTGATGCCAAGAATGATAATCGACGCGGTGAACAACCGCGCCGCGTTGCTGTGAGGGGTGATGTCGCCGTAACCCACCGTCGACATCGAGACGATGGAGAAATACAGGGCGGTGGCGGCGTCCTTGATCGGCGGGTTGAATTCCTCGCCTAGGTAGAGCGTGCCGAAGATCGCATAGATCAGCAGCGATAGCATGCTGACCAGGGCAAACAGCGAGCCGGCGGTGACGCTGGCCCGGTCGAAGCGGCGCCAATAGGCGATCAGCGCGATCACCAGCACCAGCGTATAGATGCCCAGGCCGGCGCGCCCGCTTTCGCCCAGGATGGCGAAGGTGCCCACGCCGATCAGCAACACCAGCGAGAAAGCCCAGGCAATGCGCGCCTTGAGGATCAGGCCGAGGGCGATGACCTGCAGGCCGACGCCCAGCACCAGCCGTGGAATTTCCAGCAGGCCCACCACCTGCATCACGTCGCGCCAGTTGTCCAGCGCCAGCCAGAACGAATACTCGCGCGCGCGGACTTCGCGCAGCACCGGGTGCATGAAGGCGTAGCCGTCCAGCGCCACCAGGATGGCAAGGCACCAGTTGGGGGGAATCAGGGCGAGCAGACGGCGCAGGCGGCGCGCGGGGCCGGTCAGGGGATTGGGCATGTCAGGGGCATCCTTTGCCTGCATTCTATAGGCCCGCGCGGCGGGCTTGCTATATCCAATATGTATAGAAGGCTATCAACAAAGAATTACTTGAATCGCGTCCGAGGTCCTAAACTTTCTTCATCACGCAGCTATCCGAAAGGAACGCCGCTGATACGGGCGACAAGCCCGCCAGTTGCAGAGGCGGACGAAATCCCCGGGCGTTATCACGCTGCAGCTTGGGCGGGGACTAGAGACCCCGGCCGGGCTCACGGTTCAGTCCGTGCGTGAGCAGTATGAGGCACGAATGTTGGAATCGCGTGATCCAGGTAGAAGGCATCAGTGCCGGCTGATGACTCCAGGCTCACGTGTTGTTTTAGCGCGGCGTCTTACCTTCGGGGCAGCGCCGCGTTTTTTTCGCCCGTCGCCGGCCGATCGTTAGCGTATCAGTAAGTGGGCGCGTTCGCATCCACCGCGTTGCGCCGCCAGGTCCCCAGGCCTTCCGGACCACTCTCTTCCCCCCCCTCCCGCGGTTCCACTTCCAGCGCGATATCCGCCGCGAACATATAGCCCCAGCCATGCACAGCCCGGATCGGCAGCGTCATGTGGTGGCTGGCCGCCTTGCGCCGCAGGCGGCTGATCATCACATCGACGAAGCGGCGCCGCGTAATGGCGCCGTCGGCGTACTCGGCGCCGTCTGGATAGAACGCGTCGCGGCTGACCTTGCGATCGGGCGCCTTGACCAGGCGCGTCAGGAAATCGCGCTCGCCGGTGGTCAGCCCCAGGCTGCGGCCGGTGGGGCTGATCAGCGTCCAGCCCTTGTTGGCGAGCCGCCAGGATTCCTGCAGCGGTTCCTCGGGCTGCGGATCGGCGGCCGGATCGGACAGGTCCAGGCCGACGGCGCGCCTTACCAGCGCCTGCAGCACCGCCGCCAGCTCCAGTCCGGTCACTTCCGGGGGCAGGCAGGCGTCGGCGCCGCAAAGCAAGGTGCGGATGCGGCTTTCCTCGGTGTCGAACGGCGCGATGGCGACAATGCCCAGGCTGCGGTCGATCGCGCGCAGGCGCACCGCGGCATTGTGGATATCCGGCAGTGGGGCTTCCAGGATGATCAGCGGACTGGGCCGGCGCGAATAACGGTCGTAGAGGTCGGCCAGGTCGTGGCAACGCCGCACGCTGAAGCCCAGGTGGGACAGGGCCTCGACCAACCGCGCATGGCGGGTATCGGCCTGGCCCAGAAAGATGACATCCAGGGTGTTGTTCATGGATGCCCGCCTGCGCATGCGCCTGCGACCCCCCGATCCTTGCGTGTCATGCCCCTCTCCCTGTGCTGCGCCATCATGTGGCGGCATATGGCGATGTTGTCTGGTGGCGGGCGAAGGTCTTGAACAATTCTGGGCGGCGCTTGGCCGAGCGTGTTGCGCCCTGGCCGCCGCTGGTCCGATTCCGCATGGAAGTCACGCCCGTGTTTCATTTAAACACGGGCGTGTTTTTTTGTGAAGATACGTTTCTGTAGTTTCTGCTGGTAACAGTGGTGATGGCGGGCATCACGGCGAAGCGCTTGAAACACTGTTTGTTTGTGCAGTTGTGGCCGCGAGATATTAAATATTACCGATACATTATTTTCTATTTCTGAATGGCGAAAAGCCATAAACTCGGGCGCGGTTTTAATTGCGGCGGCCGCCAGCCCGGATGCCAGGCGAGGGCGCTGAGCGGTGCGCTCGGGGCAGGCGCAAACCGCTGATAGCAATGGATTTTTTCGGCAGCGCCAAGACCATGGGCGGGGGCGGGCAGGCAGCCTGTCGGGCGGGCCGGAAGGGGCGGCGGCGATTTACGGATTAGCCCGGGAATTGGGGTGTAAACCGTTTATTTGGCGGCAGTATTGAGATGTTTTAATCAAATAAATAAATTCATATTAATGTCTCGGGTTGATCGATTGGACACGTTTAGCCATCGTCTGCGCAATGCAAGAATGCTTCAGGGATGGACACAGAAGGACTTGGCAGTCGCGAGCAACCTGTCGCAAAGCGCCATCGGCAACTATGAAAGCGGCCAGCGCCAGCAGCCTTCCAGCGAGGCCCTGATCAAGTTGACCCGGGCATTGCGGGTCAATCCCATGTGGCTCAGCACCGGCGAAGGGCCGATGCTCAATCCCGGTTACACCGAACCCGTCACCAGCGCCGGCGTGCTTCCGGCGCCGCCGCCCTGGCCGTTTGAAACCGTGTCATACGCTACCTATGCGCGTCTGAGCCAGCAGGAAAAGCGCCAAATCGAGCAGGTGCTGGCGGCATACATCAAGGCACGCGGCGAATAGTCGACGGCGCGCGCGGCATCGCCGCCACGGCGCCGCCGGCGGGACGCGGCCGCGCGCGTGGCGACGCCGCCAGCGCTGCATTGGCCGCCAGGGGCGCGCGCGCCATGGCCGGGTTGGAAGGCAGCGGCCCGGCTGTCGCCCGATCGGCCGGCGTGGCCGCGCGCAGGCGCCGCCGCAACCGTTCCACCGGATCGGCAATCAGTGCGTTCAGCAGTGCCGCGAAGCCGATACTGCCCGCAAGCACCAGGGTCATGAACATCGCCGGCTGGCGCAATTGCGTGTCGTCGAGCAGCCAGCCGAAGAACACGATGACCAGCGTGTGGCAGATATAGATCGGATAGCTCAGTTCTCCGATCACCTTGTCCAGGCGATAGCGCGACTGGAACAGGAAAGCCAGTGGCAACAGCGCGGCGAACAGCAGCACCGCCAGGCCGTCGCGTGCCGTTGGCGGCAGGGCAATGGAAAAATGCGCCAGCGCGTACAGCAGCAGCAGCGCGGTGCCGAGTTCGGGCAGCCGTGGCAGGCGCGCGCTCCAGGCCCGCCAGCGCGGCAGCAGGGCCTGGTGCGACAGCGAGCCAGCCAGGAACAGCGCCAGCTCGGTCGGAAAGAACCGGTAGGTCCACGGGTCGCTCCTGCCGATGCCGCTGGCCATCAACACCACGCGCAGCGCCAGCGAGGCCAGCAGCAGGAGCAGCAGGCGCCGCGGCGAATGCAGCACGAAGGGCGCGATCAGGTAGAAGCTCAATTCCACGCCCAGCGTCCAGGCCTGTGGCACCAGCAGGCCCTGGTACAGCGGTACGTCGCTATGCGCGAAGCTGCCGGTAAAGGCCAGCGCGCCGTGCTCGATGCCGAAGAACATCAGCCAATCCTGTCCCAGTATCAGCAGGTTCGACAGCGCCAGGAACACGGTCGCGGCCAGTGGCAGGCCGTCATAGATGCGCCAGAACGCGGACCCGCCGGCGCCGGCGTAGGCCAGCAGCGTCATCGCCGCCACCACCAGATAGACCGGATACAGGCGCAGCGCGCGGTTGGCGTAGAACCGGCCCGGCGCGCCCTGATAATGGTCGGTCGCGGTGAGCACGTAGGAAATCAGGAAGCCCGAGATCACGTAGAAAAGCTGGACCGCCAGGCGCCCGCCCACCAGCCAGTCGGTGGCGCCGCCGCCCACGTGGTCCAGCACGACGGACAGCGCCAGCAAGGTTCTCAGCATGCCCATCGCCGTGTCTCCGGAAAATGTTGTTGTCGTCGCCGAGGCCGTGGCCGGTCCGGCGCTAAGCGTCAATCGATTCTGCGCGTCGTCGCGGCCCGCCGCCATGCGGCATTCGATGCACGCCTTCCGGCTCGCGGTCTAGCGCGCCTGGCGCGATGTGCTGCTTTGGGACTCGGCTGTCGGAAGGAGGCGCGGGACGGACCCCGGTCATGGCGGTTACAGTCAGGGGTGTGTCTTTTCAGGAGTGCTGTCCATGTCTACTTTGCTGTCTACGCGATACCGTCTGGCCGGCGTCTGCGTGCTGGCCGTGGCGCTGGCGGGTTGCGCCGGATCGACCGGCGGCGCGCGCGCCCAGGGCGCGGCCGCCGCCAACGCGGCCAGCAGCGCCGATTCGCTGGCCCAGACAAGCTGGGAACTGGTGCGCTGGACGCAACCTGGCGGCGCCCTGCGCGAGATTCCACATGGCGACAATGGCGAACCGATCCGCCTGACGTTCCTGGCGCAGGGCAGGCAGTACCGGACCGAAGGTTTCTCGGGTTGCAATCGCTATATGGGCAGCTACCGGCTCCAGGGCGGCAAGCTGTCGATCGACGCTCGCGCCGCCACCCGCATGGCGTGCGTGCCGGCGGCCCGCGCCACACTCGAGAACGACTATCTGCGGGGCCTGGGCGCGGTCGACTCGTTCACGCTGGACAGTGGCGGCGCGCCGCGCCACCTGACCTTCAATCTGCGCGGCGGCGACGTCCTGGAGTTCGAGCGCCGCCAGGATCCGCCGACGCCCTGACGGCGAATACCGGCCCGCTTGCGCAACCACGGCGCGGTGGGTCCGGGGCAGGTGTTTCAGTGTGTTTTCCACCGCCGGGGCGTGGTCCGGGCCGCGCCTACAATGGGCGCTGTCCGCCTCTCGGCCAGCCCGACCGGGGGCGGCGCGCCCTGGTTTCTTGCGGGAGATTTGCATGTCCTTGTCCACTTCCTGGCGCTGGATCGCGCCGTGCGCGCTTGGCCTGGCACTGGCTGCCTGCGCGGCGCCGCCGCGTACCGCGGACGGGCGCGACCCGCGCTTGCAGCCGGCCGCCGCCTCGGACGTGCTGGCGCAGACCAACTGGGACCTCGCCCGCTGGACCCGCCCGGGCGGCGCGCTGCGCGAAATCCCGCATCCGTCGTCCCATTCGGTGCCGCTGACCATCGGCTTCATCCATGACCAGGGCGCCACGCGCGCAACCGGCTTTTCCGGCTGCAACACCTACAGCGCGCCCTACACCGTGGCCAACGGCCAGTTGATCATCCAGTCCACCCCGGTGGCGACGATGAAGGCCTGCGCGCCGGTGAACATGAAGCTGGAACAGGAGTTCCTGGCCGCGCTGACGCGCATCACCGCCACCGCGTTCGACAACACCAGCAACCCGCAGCGCGTGACCTGGGCCTTGAGCAACGGCGATACGCTGGATTTCGGCCGTCGCCTCGACCCGGTCGCCGGCGGCCAGGTGGGCGCGACCAAGCTGGTCTACGTCAACGCCGAACGCGTGCCGTGCAACGCGGGCGCCGGCCGCGCCATGTGCTACCAGGTGCGCGACACGCCGACACAGCCGTGGCAGCTCTGGTATGGCGACATCACCGGCTTCGATTTCCAGCCCGGCATCCGCTACCGCCTGCGCGTGGTCGAGGTCAGGGACCCGAATCCGCCGGCCGACGCCTCGGGCCTGCGCTGGGTGCTGGATACGGTGGTGGAACAGGAAATCGTGCGGCGCTGAGCCGGGGGGGGCGGGGGCCGCGCTTGACCCGCGACAAGCGGGCCGCGCGGGGCAGCGATTACTATTACGGCCTTCGCCGCTTTCGTCCCGCTTTGCCATGTCTTCCGTCGTCAATATCGCCGCCTACAAATTCGTCTCGCTGGACGCGCTGCCCGAACTGCGCGCCCGGCTGCTGGCCGAGGCCGGGGCGGCCGGGCTGAAGGGCACCATCCTGCTGGCCGAGGAAGGCATCAACCTGTTCCTGGCGGGCCAGGCCGGCGCTATCGACGGCTTTCTGCGCGACCTGCGCGGCGATGCCCGGTTCGCCGACCTGGAAGTGAAGTTCAGCCACAGTGCGCAAGTGCCGTTCCGCAAGCTGCTGGTGAAGATCAAGCGCGAAATCATCCGCATGAATCACCCGACGATCCGGCCCGAGGCCGGCCGCGCGCCGGGCGTGGACGCCAGGACGCTGGCGCGTTGGCTGGAACAGGGCGCCGACGACAACGGCCGCCCCGTGGTCATGCTGGACACGCGCAACGCCTTTGAAGTCGACGAGGGCACGTTCCGCGACGCCATCGACTGGCGCATCGACCGCTTCACACAGTTCCCGGCGGCGGTGCAGGCGCACCGCGCCGAACTGCAAGGCAAGACCGTGGTCAGCTTCTGCACCGGTGGCATCCGCTGCGAGAAGGCCGCGATCTACATGAATGAGGCGGGCATCGAGAATGTCTACCAGCTCGACGGCGGCATCCTCAAGTATTTCGAGGAAACCGGCGGCCCGGGGTTCGACGGCAAGTGCTTCGTGTTCGACGAGCGCATCTCGCTCGATCCGGCGCTGGCGCCAAGCAAGGACTGATCGCGCGCCGGCCGCTGGCGCCCTGCGCGGCGTGCCCTCCACGACGAAAAAGCCCGCCGAATTGATCGGCGGGCTTTTTCGTTAGGCGTATACGCGGATCGGGATATCAGCGCACGCGCATGCCGGGCTTGGCGCCGGGGAACGGTTCCAGCACGTAGATGCCGGCGTCGACCGCCTCGTCGGCGTGGCTGGCGGCCAGCACCATGCCTTCCGAGACGCCGAACTTCATCTTGCGCGGCGCGAGGTTGGCGACCATGACGGTCAGCTTGCCGATCAGGTCTTCGGGCTGGTAGGCCGACTTGATGCCGGAGAAGACGTTGCGGTGGCGGCCTTCGCCCACGTCCAGCGTCAGGCGCAGCAGCTTGGTCGAGCCTTCGACGTGCTCGCAGTTGACGATCTGCGCGATGCGCAGGTCGACGCGGGCGAAGTCGTCGATCGAGATGGTCTCGGCCAGCGGCTCGCCGCCGGGGATCACGGCGGGGGCGGCGGGCGGCTCGAACAGGTCTTCCAGCATCTGCGGCTCGACGCGCTGCATCAGGTGCTTGAACGGCGCCACGCGCTGCGGCAGCACGGCGGCGTCGGCCCAGGTGAAGTCGGCGTCGGCGGCGAACAGTTCGCGGGCGACGCGCTCGGCCAGGGCCGGCAGCACCGGCGCCAGCATCACCGACAGGGCCTTGAAGCCGGCCAGCGAACGCGAGCAGATGTCCTGCAATGCGGCCTTCTGCGCGTCGTCGGCGCTGGCGATGCCCTTGGCCAGCACCCAGGGTTGGGCCGTGTCGAAGGCCTGGTTGATGCGGTCGGCGTAGGCCATGATCTCGCGGATGGCGCGGTTGTACTCGCGCGCCTCGAAGGCGGCGCGGATCGATTCGGCCTGCGCGGCGTATTCGGCCGCCAGCGCGGCGGTGTCGCCCAAATAGGCCAGGGCGCCGTCGAAGTGCTTGGTGATGAAGCTGGCGGCGCGGCTGGCGATGTTGACGTACTTGCCGACCAGGTCGCTGTTGACGCGGGCGATGAAGTCTTCCGGGTTGAAATCCACGTCCTCGACCCGGGCATTGAGCTTGGCTGCGATGTAGTAACGCATCCATTCGGCATTCATGCCGAGTTCCAGGTAGCGCAACGGCGAGATGCCGGTGCCGCGGCTCTTGGACATCTTTTCACCGCTGACGGTGATGAAGCCGTGCACATTGACCGCGTCCGGCGTCTTGCGGCCGGCGAACTTCAGCATCGCGGGCCAGAACAGGGCGTGGAAGTAGACGATGTCCTTGCCGATGAAGTGGACTTGTTCGGTGCTGCCGGCCGGATCGAGCAGGGCGTCGAAGTCCAGGCCCTTGACTGCGCAGTACGACTTCAGCGAGGCCAGGTAGCCCACCGGCGCGTCCAGCCAGACGTAGAAGTACTTGCCCGGCGCGTCCGGGATCTCGATGCCGAAGTAGGGCGCATCGCGCGAGATGTCCCAGTCGCCCAGCTTGGCCTCGCCGTCCTCGGCGCCCAGCCATTCGCGGGTCTTGGCCAGCATTTCGGGCTGCAGGTGCTTGCCGCCACTGGCGTTGCTGCCGGTGGTCCATTGCTGCAGGAACTCGACGCAGCGCGGGTCCGACAGCTTGAAGAAGAAGTGGTCCGACGACTTCAGCACCGGCGTGGCCCCGGTCAGGGCCGAATACGGGTTGATCAGGTCGGTGGGCGCGTAGACCGCGCCGCAGACCTCGCAGGAATCGCCGTACTGGTCCTTGGCGTGGCACTTGGGGCATTCGCCCTTGATGTAGCGGTCGGCCAGGAACATGCCCTTGACCGGATCGTAGAACTGCTCGATGGAGCGGGTCTCGATCAGGTCCTGGGCCTTGAGCGCGCGGTAGATGTCTTGCGACAGCGCCACGTTCTCGGGCGAATCGGTGGTGTGCCAGTGGTCGAAGCGGATGTGGAACCCGTTCAGGTACTGCGGGCGTTCGGCGGCGTAGCGCGCCACCAGCGCCTGCGGCGTGATGCCTTCTTTCTCGGCCTTCAGCATGATCGGCGCGCCGTGCGCGTCGTCGGCACCCACGAAGTGCACCGTGTGGCCCGCCATTCGCATCGAACGGACCCAGATGTCGGCCTGGATGTATTCCATGATGTGGCCGATGTGGAAGGATCCGTTGGCGTAGGGCAGCGCAGTGGTGACAAAGAGAGTGCGAGACATGGTTGTCGGTCGAGGTTGAGGGGGAAGGATGGGTTGGCCGGCCATTTTAGGGCAATGGCGGCGATGCGCCTGTGGCGCCGGGGGGCGGACCCTTGAAACGACACAACCCGCCGGTTGCGCACGCGGGCGCCAGGCGGGTTGGGGAACAGCGAGCCGGTCGTTCGGCCACGGGGGCGCGGCGCGGGCCGCCGCGGGATGCGGCGGGCGCCGGCGATATGGCGCCTAGCGGACTTCGCGGGCCTCGACGTCGATCACGTCGCCGCGCGGCTGCGTGGCGAACGGGGCGGTGGCGGACTGGAACGGACCCGGACGGGCGCCCTGGCGCTGGCTCCAGTAGGCGCGAACGCCGAAAGGCTTGCCGCGCACCTTGGCGACCACGTACAGGATCGCCACGGCGATCGCCGTGGACAGCATGAAGACCAGCGCCATCGCCATGCCGATCAAGGCCAGGGCGGCAAACAACACGGCACGGAAGAAGCGGATAAGAGTATTGGTCATGAAGGTCGGATGCAAAACGCAGCGAAAGGTTCCCGTGTATCCGCTATCCTTTAGGGGATGGCGGCCCGCAGACGCCGCGCTGCCTACGGAACCATAGTGACATGAGTATAACGATAGAACACATCCGCGCCGCGCTGCGCGGCGCGCAAGACCCGAATACCGGCCTGGACCTGGGTGTTTCTGTAAAAGATCGTGACATTCGAATCGACGGCGCCCGCGTCACCGTGGCGCTGGAACTGGGCTACCCGGCCGACGCGGCGCGCGATCAGGTGCGCGCCATCGCGGGCGCGGCGCTGGAGGCTGCCGGCGTGCCCGGCGCCAACGTGGACGTGTCCTGGAAAGTAGCCGCGCACGCGGTGCAGAAGGGCCTCAAGCCGTTGCCCAATGTGCGTAACATTATTGCGGTCGCCTCCGGCAAGGGCGGCGTGGGCAAGAGCACCACGGCCGTGAATCTGGCCCTGGCGCTGGCCGCCGAGGGCGCCAAGGTCGGGCTGCTGGACGCCGACATCTACGGCCCCAGCGTGCCGACCATGCTGGGCATCTCGGGCCGTCCGGAAAGCCTGGACAACAAAAGCATGGAGCCGCTTACCGGCCATGGCTTGCAGGCCAACTCCATCGGTTTCCTGATCGATGCCGACGCGCCCGCCATCTGGCGCGGCCCCATGGTCACGCAGGCGCTCGAACAGTTGCTGCGCCAGACCAACTGGCGCGATCTCGATTACCTGATCGTCGACATGCCGCCGGGCACCGGCGACGTGGCGCTGACGCTGGCGCAGAAAGTGCCGGTGGTGGGCGCCGTCATCGTCACCACGCCGCAGGATGTGGCGCTGCTGGACGCGCGCAAGGGCCTGCGCATGTTCCAGAAGGTCGAGGTGCCGATCCTGGGCGTGGTCGAGAACATGGCCATCCACATCTGCTCGCAATGCGGCCATGCCGAGCACATCTTCGGCGAAGGCGGCGGCCAGCGCATGGCCGAGCAGTACGGCACGCCCTGGCTGGGCAGCCTGCCGCTGACGCTGGCGATCCGCGAGCAGACCGACGCCGGCACGCCGACCGTGGTGGCGGACCCGGGCAGCGAAGCGGCCGGGTTGTACCGCGCCATCGCCCGCAAACTGGCGGCCGGCGTTGCGGCGCTGCCCCGTGACATGGCCGGGAAATTCCCGTCCATCGTCGTGCAGCAGCCGTCGTAACGCATGCGGTGGGCGGCCCGGGCCTTCTTGGCTGGACTTTGCGTAGTGGCGGGCGATGCTGCGGCCAAGCGCCCGGAGATCATCGTGGACCCGGGCGGCGTGCCGCCGGCCGCGCTGCAGGCGATCACCGAGGCGGTGGGCGCCATCGCGCGCCTGGCTGAAGACCAGGACGGCGGCGAAATCAACCGCCTGCGGCGCCGCGCCCGCGACGCCACGCTGGCCGCGCTGGCCACGCAGGGGTATTTCTCGCCCACCGTCACACTTGAGGCCGGCACCGACATCGGCGGCGAAACCTGGGACATCGGCATCGTGCCGGGCAAGCGCACCACGGTGTCGTCCGTCGACCTGACCTTCACCGGCCGCATCACGCGGCCGGAATATGCCCAGCGGGTGCAGAAGCTGCGCGACGACTGGCTGCTCAAGCCGGGCCAGCCCTTCATCAACGCCGATTGGAACAAGGCCAAGTCGGCGTTGCTGGATGAAGTGTCGGTGCGTGATTTCATGCTGGCGCGCATGACGGCCTCCGAGGCCGAAGTGCAAGCCGACGCGGCCTCGGCGGCCTTGCGCGTCACTATCGACAGCGGGCCGCAGGTGCGCATGGGCGAGCTGAGCACCGAAGGGCTGGAACGGGTGCCGCCCAAGCTCATCACCCGCTATGTGCGTTATTCGCCGGGGGCGGTCTACGACCAGAACCGCCTCGACGAATGGCAGCAGGACCTGCAATCGACCGCGTTTTTCCGCGGCGCCTTTGTGTCGGTGCGCCAGCCGGGCGATGCCCAGCAGCCCGCCGAGCCCGCCAGCGACCGCGCCCGCGCGCCCGGCGCGGCCGATGTTGCGGAAGTCACCCCCGCTGGCGATCCCCTGGTGTCCGGGGCCTTGCCGCCGCCGCCGGCGAAGTACGATTCCGACGGCGAGGTGACGCTGCCGGTGCAGGTGCGCGTGGTCGAGGCGCCGCCCAAGCGCCTGTCGGTCTCGCTCGGCGTCGACGACGAGGCAGGGGTACGGCTGGAGTCGCTCTACCGCCAGAACGTGGTGTTCGGCCAGCCGGTGACCATGGAATCCGGTTTCAGCGTCGACCGCCTGCAGCAACGGGTCTACACCGACTTCCTGCTGCCGCCGACCGAGCGCGGCTATAAGGACTCCATCGGGGTGCTGGCGCAGCATTCCGACATCCAGGGCCTGGCGGTGACCCGCTACGCCCTGGGCGCCACCCGCAGCCAGGAGCGCAAGGGTGCCGGCGACAGCCGGGTCACCTACGAAACCCGCTGGGGCCTGCTGCTGGCGCACGACGACGTCAAGATCGACGGCGGCGACGAATATTCTCTGCCCACGCTGACCGCCACCGGCGAGTGGCTGCGGCGCGACGTGGACAACAAGTACGACCCGCGCGAGGGCAATCTGATCGCGCTGGGCGGTGGCGTGGGCGTGACGCTGGATACCGGCGAGCCCTACACCCGCGCCCGTTTCCGGGCCCAGAAATGGTGGCCGATCGGCAAGCTGGACGTGCTGACCGTGCGCGGCGAGGTCGGGCGGGTCTGGTCCAATGGCAACGTGCAGGTGCCGGACGATTTCGGTTTCCGTACCGGCGGCGCGCGCTCGATCCGGGGCTACAAGTACCAGAGCATCGGCCTCAAGCGCGACAAGGCCATCGTGGGGGCGCCCACGCTGGTGGTCGGCAGCATCGAGTACGACCATTACTTCAACGAACGCTGGGGCATGGGCGTGTTCGTCGATGCCGGCGACGCGGCGCAGTCGTTCGGCGACATGTCGCTGGCGGTCGGTTACGGCGTGGGCGCGCGGGTGCGCACGCCGGCCGGCCCGCTGTTCCTGGACGTGGCCTACGGCCAGCGCGAGCGCGACCTGCGCCTGCACTTCTCGCTGGGGATCGCGTTTTGACGGCGCTGCGCGGATTCCTGCGGCGCCTGTTGGTGTGGTGGCTGCCGGGGCTGGCGATGCTGGCGGTGCTGGCGTGCAGCTTCGTGTTCTGGCTGCTGGCCTCGCAGACCGGCACCCGGCTGCTGCTGACCACCGCCGCCCAGCAACTGGACGGCCAGGCGCTGGACGTGCGCGGCTCGGTCCTGCGCGGGCTGGACGTGGGGCGGCTCGACTTGAACATCAGCGGCACCCGCATCGGCATCAGCGACCTGCGCCTGAGCGTGCGTTGGCGCGCGCTGGGCAATCGCTTGCTGCACGTGCGCGAGATCTCGGCGGGCAACGTCGAAATCGCCCTGACCGCCAGCGACGAAGCCACCGCCAAGGGCGACGAGGAACCCTTCACCTTGCCGTCGTTGCCGGTGGATATCGCCGTGGACCGGCTGGCGCTGGGTGAATTCCATCTGCTGCAGGACGGCCAGCCGCTACCGGTCGAACTGGGCGACCTGAATGCCACTTTCGCCGCCGGCAAGCAGGGCGCGCAGCTGCGCATCGCCAATCTGCGCGTGGGCCACGAGGTCGGCCAGGCGCAACTGAGCGGGCAAGCCGAATTGCAGGGCCTGGCCGATCCCTGGCCGTTCGCCGCGCGGCTGGATGTGATGGCGCGCGGATCGGGCCCGGCCTCGCCGCTGTGCCAGGCCGATCAGTTGAGCGGCAAGTTCGCGCCGCCCGCGAAACCGCAAGAGGAAAGGCCCAAGGCGTCCGAGGCGGCCAAGCCCCGGGCCGGCAAGGCCAAGGGGGAATCCGCCAAGGCCGCCGCCGGCGCCAGGCCGTCCTCCGCCACGCCGACCGAGGGCGCCCAGGCTAAAACCACGGATGCGTTCGTCGGCCCGCCGGCGCCGGCCTGCCAGGTGATGTTGCAGGCCGATGCGGCAGGCTCGCTGGACGGCATCCAGGCCAAGCTGGATGGCACCGGCGCCGGTCTGGCGTTGGAGGTGATGGCCGATCTGGCGCCGCGCACGCCGCTGGTGCTGCGCAGCGCGCGGGCCGAGGTGCGGTTGCCGGACCAGTCGACGCTGTCGGCGCGCCTGGACCTGCGGGCCGTGGACGGCCAGCCGGGCCGTGACCGCATCGTCGGCACCGTTGGGGCGCGGCGCCTGGACCTGTCGCCCTGGCTGGGTGACGCGATTCCGCCGGCGATCGTCAGCGCCAGCGCGCAGTTGAGCGCCGAGTTCGAGAACCTCAGCCAGTTGCGCCAGGCCGCGATCGACCTGCGCTTCGAAGACGGCGCGCGCTGGAACAAGCAGGCGCTGGCGGGCGCGGTCAAGGCCCAGGTGGATATCGCCGCGCCCGCCGCCGGCCCGCAGGCCAGCGCCGTGGCACCGGGCCCCGATGCCGCGCAGCCAGTCCCCGATGCCGCGGTCAAGCCCGCCGCTGGTACGCCCGAAGCCGGTATGCCCGAAGCCGCCAAGCCCGCCGCTACCAAGCCCGAAGCCGGTACGCCCGCCGCCGATCTGCTGGCCGGACTGCGCATCCACGGCCTGGACGTCGATCTCAAGCTGGGCGCCAACCGGATCCGGGCGCAGGGCGAGATCGGCGAGGCCGACGGCGCGCTGACGCTGGACGCGCAGGCGCCGCAGCTGGATGCATTCTGGCCCGGCATTCCGGGCGGCGCCGACCTCAAGGGCAAGCTCGGCGGCACCATCGCTGCCCATAAGGCCGAGATCACCGCCGGCTACAACCCGCCCAAGCCGCGCCCCGGTGTGTTGGGCGAATCGCGGGCCCAGGCCACGCTCGCCTTCGCCGGCGGTTGGGGCAAAGGCGCACCGGGGGCGGCCGACGCAGCCCTGACCGGTTGGCGCGGCACGGTTTCGCGCCTGACGGCCGACAGCGCCGGCTTCACCGTTTCGGTCGACCGGCCCGTGGCGCTGTCTTACCTGCCGGCGGCGGTGGCGCCGCAATGGCAGTGGCAGGTGGGCCAGACCGTGCTGGGGGTGGCCCTGCCGGGCAAGGAAAAACTGGCGATCGCGCACAAGGGGTCGCGCGGCGACGCCAAGCGCTGGGAAACCGCCGGGCAGGCCGACAACCTGGTCATCACCGCCGCGATGGCGCGGCAGGTGATCGCCGCCGTCGACCCGGAGGCCGCGGCCAAGATGAACAAAGGACCGAAGCGCGTCAATGCTACGGTGGCGGAAAGCCAGCGCCGCATCGCGCTGGACGCGTCCTGGGACCTGAAATTCGACGGCCGCCTGGCCGGCCGCGCCCGCATCGCGCGGCGCGACGGCGATCTGCTGATCCCGGGCGACCCGCCGGTGCCGCTGGGGGTGAAGGCGCTGGTGCTGGACCTGACCGCCACGCCGACCTCGGCCAACGCCAGCCGGCTGGACGCCAAGCTGGACTTGGCCACCGACAAGATGGGCAAGATCGCCGGCAATGGCACGGCGGTGCTGGCGGTGGACGCCAAGGGCGGCATGGCGCTCGATCCGCGCCAGCCGATCCGCGCCAGGCTGGATGCGGATATCACCGATCTGGCCTGGGTCGGCCTGTTCGTCGGCGACTCCATGGAGGTCGGCGGCCAGGTCAAGGCCAACCTCGAAGCCCAGGGCACGCTCAGCGGCAAGTGGAGCGCGAGCGGCGCGATCCGCGGCGACAAGCTGCGCGTGGTGCGCATCGACGACGGCGTGCGCCTGATCGACGGCACGCTGGCGGCGCGGCTGGACGGCGACAAGCTGGTGCTCGACAGCCTGCGTTTCCCGGCCTCGCTGCGCGTGATGCCGGCCGAATGGCGCACCAAGGAGTGGATCACCAACGACCCCGGCGCCAAGGGCGGCTATGCCGAAGCCAAGGGCCAGTGGAACCTGATCGACGGCGGCGGCAACGTGCGCCTGACGCTGTACCGCTTCCCGGCGTTGCAGCGCTCCGACCGTTATGCCATGGTGTCCGGCACGATCGACCTGACCGCCGCGCTGCCGCGCATCGACATCGTCGGCGACCTGAAGGCGGACGCCGGCTGGTTCAGCCTGGAGATCCTGCAGGGCGTGCCGTCGCTGGACGACGACGTCAAGGTGCGGCGCCCCGGCGACAAGCCCGGCGCCGTGTCGACGCCGTTGCAGACCAGCATGAACCTGAAGTTCGACATGGGGCCGCGCTTTTACATCACTGGCATGGGGCTGGACGCAGGCCTGCTCGGATCGATCCAGATTCTGCTGAACGACGGCCGCCTGACCGGAGTGGGGGCGCTGCGTACCCGTGGCGGCGGTATCGAGGCCTACGGTCAGAAATTGCGGCTGCGGCGCGGCACGCTCACCTTCCAGGGCCGCCTGGACAATCCGCTGCTGGACATCGAGGCGCTGCGCACCGGCGAACAGGTCGAGGCCGGCGTCAAGGTGGTGGGCACCGCGCAGCGCCCGCGCATCGATCTGGTGTCGTATCCGGACGTCAGCGACGTCGAGAAGCTGTCGTGGCTGCTGCTGGGCCGGGGGCCCGACGAAAGCGGCAGCGACGCGGCCTTGCTGCTGTCGGTGGGCACGGCCCTGCTGGGCGGCGGCGAACCGTTCTACAAGCAGTTCGGTCTGGATGATGTCAGCGTGCGCACCGGCAACCTGGGCAGTTCGGGCAGCATCCTGCCCGACCGCACCGTGGCCGGCGACGTCAACCGCGACAGCGACAGCCAGTTGGCCACGCAATTCCTGGTGGCCAGCAAGTCGTTCGCCAATGGCATCACGCTCAGTATCGAGCAGGCGCTGGCCGGCAGCGATACCGTCGGCCGGGCCAGCTACCGGCTGGCGCGGGGGCTGTCGCTGGACCTGAAAGGCGGCTCGGTCAACGGCATCGCGCTGGTGTACCGCACCTTCTTTGGCGATTGAGGCCCGCCGCCGTTCCGTCCCCGTTGGGGGGCGGGGCGGCGCTCGGGATAAAATGACGCCCATTTCATTCCCCAAGCACCTTGCCATCATGAGCATCAAAAGCGACCGCTGGATCCGCCGCCAGGCCGAAGCCGGCATGATCGAACCCTTCGAAGCGGGTCAGGTCCGCACGGCCAATGGCGGGCGCATCGTCAGCTACGGCACCAGCAGCTACGGCTACGACGTGCGCTGCGCGGACGAATTCAAGATCTTCACCAACATCAATTCCACCATCGTCGATCCCAAGAACTTCGACGAAGGCTCGTTCGTGGATTTCAAGGGCGACGTCTGCATCATCCCGCCCAACTCGTTCGCGCTGGCCCGCACGGTGGAGTATTTCCGCATCCCGCGCAGCGTGCTGACGATCTGCCTGGGCAAGAGCACCTATGCGCGTTGCGGCATCATCGTCAACGTGACGCCGCTGGAGCCCGAATGGGAAGGCCACGTCACGCTGGAATTCTCCAACACCACCCCGCTGCCGGCCAAGATCTACGCCGGCGAAGGCTGCGCCCAGATGCTGTTCCTGGAAAGCGACGAGATCTGCGAGACCTCGTACGCCGACCGGGGCGGCAAGTATCAGGGCCAGCGCGGCGTGACCCTGCCGCGCACCTGATTGCGCCCCGGCGAGGCATGGCCGGCGCCAGGGCCGCGCCGCTTCAGGGCGCAGCCTGGCGGCCCGCCGCCGGGCGCAGGTATTCGATGTCCCATTCGCTTTGCGCCACCGGCGCGAAGCCATGGCGGCGATAGAAGCGGTTCGAGTCGCTGCCGCGCAGCGCGCCCACGCTGACCGCCAGGCCGCGCCGGTCGGCGTCCAGCAGCAGGCGGCCCAGTACCTGGCCGCCCACCCCCAGCCGTTGCGCCGCGGGCACAACATACAGATGATCCAGCCGCAGGCCGGCGCCGTCGGGGCGCAGGGCGTAGAAGCCGATGCGCGCGCCGTCGCGTTCGATGAACCAGGTGTGGCCGGGCCGGAAGCTGGCGCGCAGCCGCTCCCGGGCCCGTTCCGGGTCGAACCGGCCCAGGCGCTCCAGGCTGTCGCGCATGGCCTCGATGCGGATCGCCAGCAGGGCTTCGAAATCGGCCTCGGTGACGGGCACGTCGCGCAGCGCGTCCGCCGCCAGCGCATCGTAGCCGCGGCCCAGGAACTGCATGACGCAGATGCCGTGGCCGAAGGGATCGCTCAGGTGCGCAATGCGGCCCCAATCGTGTGAGACCGCCGGGTCTTCCAGCCGCGCGCCGGCCGCCACCGCCCGCGCCACCGCCGCATCCACGTCCTCGACCACTACGTCCAGGTGCACCGGGGTCCAGTGGCGCGCGTAATCGCGGGGCTGGCGCGCGGCGCCAGCGGCCGGGGTGCCGGCGGCTTTTTGCAACAGGTAGATCGGTGCCGGCGCGCCCAGCATTTCGGCGGCGCCCGGACCCAGCCGGCGCTGCAGCGCCAGGCCGAAGGCGCGGGTATAGAAATCGATGGCCGCTTCGAGATCGGGAACGTCGATGTTGACCAGGATGCGCATGGGGTCTTTCCTCGGAGTCGGGGTGCCAAACATAGCATGGCGCATGGCATGGGCAACCGTCGGTAACGCGCTAAAGAACCTGCGGTCGCGACCGTAAAATGGCATATGTGTTTGCCGATTTGGCGACGTCATTTCTGCAAGCGTGAGCAAGGCCCTATCCGTGCGTTACCCCCATATCCCCTGGCTGCCCCTGTTGTTCTACCCTGCGCTGCCGGTGATTGCGGCGGTGGGGCTGCTGCTGTGGCGCCAATGGCCGCCTGCGCTGACCCTGATCGTGCCGTTCGTGCCCTGGGTCATGGCGCTGGTCGGGGCGGCCATCTGCCTGATGTACCAGCGCTCGCAGACCCTGGCGTTGATGGTGGCGGTGCTGGCGGCCATGGCCATCTGGCCGATGCTGGCCAGTCAGGCGCCATGGGCGCTGGGGCCGGCGCTGGTGTGGTGGTCCCTGGCCTATAGCATCAACGCGCTGTGGCCGGAGCGCGCGGGCATGCTGCGCGATCTGGCGGCCCGCTTGGGCCTGATGGCGGTGGGCGCGGCCGCCATCGCGCTGGCGGGCAGGGAAGGGGTGTCGCAGTTGTTCGGCGCCCTGCCGGTGCAGGGCGTGCTGGCGCGGCTGGGGGTGCCGTTCGAGGCGTTGGCGGCGTTGCTGCTGACCGGCTTGACCCTGACCCTGCTGCTGTTGCGCTATGGGCGGCCGCAGCAAGCCGGCCAGTGGCTGGGCTTTGTCTGCATGGCCTGGGCGCTGCCGCGCGGCGCCGAGCATGGCATCGAGCTGGCGGTGATGGCCGCCGCCGCACTGACATCGCTGTCCATTTCGCTGGCGCACGAGGGCTATCACATGGCCTTCCGCGACGAGCTTACCGGCCTGCCCGGGCGGCGTGCGCTCAACGAACGCCTGCAGCGCATGGGCCGTGTCTACACGCTGGCGATGGCCGACGTGGATCACTTCAAGGCGTTCAACGACACCCACGGGCATGACGTGGGCGACCAGGTGTTGCGCATGGTGGCGGCGCAACTGCGCCGGGTGTCCGGTGGCGGCTACGCCTATCGCTACGGCGGCGAGGAATTCACGCTGGTGTTCCCGGGCAAGACGGCGGTCGAGGCCATGCCGTACCTGGAAACCGTGCGGCAAGCCATCGAGGCCTACCAGATGCGCCTGCGCGACAAGCCGGCGCGTCCCAAGGCCGACCAGATCGGCCTGCGCAGGCGCGGCGTGCGCGGCCGCAATACGCGACCGCTGCGCGTGACGGTGAGCATCGGTGTGGCCGAGCGCGGCGAGGCGCTGCGGGCGCCGGACGCGGTCATCAAGGCGGCCGACCAGGCGCTCTACAAAGCCAAGGACGGCGGCCGCAACCAGGTTTGCGCCTACGGCACGCGGCGGCGCGCGGGCGCCGCCTGAAGGGCGCGGCGGCTCAGCGGGCGGGCAGAGGCAGCGCCATCAGCAGTTCGTCGTACAGCGTGCCGTTGACGCACAGGGCTTCCTGTTCGTGGCCATACTGTTCGAAGCCGAGGCTGGCGTACAGCCGGCAGGCGGCGGTGTTGTTGGCGGTGACGCTCAAGAGCACCGTGCGCACGCCGTGCATGGCGGCGGCGTGGTCGATCGCCGCCCGCAGCAGCAACCGCGCCAGGCCGTGGCCGCGCATCTCGGGCGCCACGTAGACGCTCCAGATCTGCGCCTTGTGGCGCATCTTCAGCTTGCGCTGCCGGGCCACCCCGACGATGCCGGCCAGCGCGCGATCGACGAACGCGCCGAACATCGCGCTGTCGTCCGCCGGAACGATCCAGGCGCGGATGTCCGCCAGTGTCAGCGTGTGTTCCTCTTCGTAACTCGATCCGAACGCTTCGGGGGTTTCGCGCAATGCGTCCAGGCGCAACTGGCGCAGGGCGGGGGCATCTTCGGCGGCAAGACGTCTGACGAGCGGAGCGGGATTCACGGGACGGAGCGAGTGTTGGGAATTGGGAACGGTCGGGGCCGCATGCGGTCAGTATAGGCGCGCAGCCTGCCTATAATGGGGTCAACGCCGCTTGCGGTTTTCAAAGGAGCCAATGATGTTCGGTTTCCTCAAGATAAACCAGGACGCCAAGCGCGACGAAGTCCAGGAAGAGTTCGTGGCGCGCGTGGTCAATGCCGCGCAGGATTTCGTCCAGGCCGCCGGCCCGGCCGGCGCCCGGCTCGACTATTCCGCGTCGAGCGTCCATGCCCTCGACGACGCGCTCGAAGCCGCGCACGAGGGCAAGTTGTCCCTGACTCCCATGCAGACAGTCGGTGCGGCGGCATACCTCTACGAGGTGGCGCGGCGCGCCCATGGCGGGTTGTACGAAGTCTGCGACGACGAAGACCCGGTGGTGCTGGTGTGCGGCGGGCCGGCGGCCGAGGTCTGCTTTGGCGCCATCGCCAAGGTCGAGCGGCGCATCCGCTATGGCGCCGCCGAAGCCATCCCTCCCTATTTCGAGCGTTTCCTGGCGGCGTTGGCGGCGGGCCAGGACGTCACCATCCGCTAGCGGCCATTTTCCGTCAGCAAGAGCGTCGCCCTTGGACGAGGCCTGTGGCCCGGCGTCGCGGCACGCCATGCCGCGGGGCGCGCCGGGCGCCTCGCTTGCCGCCATCGTCGCCCGGCCGCGTGGCCAAGCCTGGGTCCCGGCGGAAACCTGGCCACCGGTCGCGGGCGGGCCGCTCTTTTCGGGGTTGACTGGCCCTGGAGGAAAACAGCCCTACAATTCCGCCATTCCCGCCGTCGGCGGGAACCTCGCGCCCGCCTGTCATCAGACGGTTTTTCACTAGAAGTACACTCGCGTCCGCCAACCCGGTCCGATTCGCCTTGCCCCCAGGAGCGCCTGCATGAAATTCCGCTTCCCCATCTTCATCATCGACGAGGACTACCGTTCCGAGAACGCGTCCGGTCTGGGTATCCGCGCCTTGTCCGCGGCGATCGAGGCCGAGGGCGTCGAGGTGATCGGGGTGACCAGTTACGGCGACCTGAGTTCGTTCGCCCAGCAGCAGAGCCGGGCCAGCGCCTTCATCCTGTCGATCGACGACGAGGAATTCGACGTGGATTCGCCCGAGGACGTGGCCAGCGCGATCAAGAACCTGCGCACGTTCATTGGCGAACTGCGTTTCCGCAACGCCGACATCCCCATCTACCTGTACGGCGAGACGCGCACCTCGGAACACATTCCGAACGACATCCTGCGCGAGCTGCATGGCTTCATCCACATGTTCGAGGACACTCCCGAATTCGTGGCGCGCCACATCATCCGCGAGGCGCGCAGCTACGTCGACAGCCTGCCGCCGCCGTTCTTCCGCGAGCTGGTCAAGTACGCGCAGGATGGCTCCTATTCGTGGCACTGCCCCGGCCACTCCGGCGGCGTGGCGTTCCTGAAGAGCCCGGTGGGCCAGATGTTCCACCAGTTCTTCGGCGAAAACATGCTGCGCGCCGACGTCTGCAACGCCGTCGACGAACTGGGCCAGCTACTGGACCACACCGGCCCGGTGGCCGAGTCCGAACTGAATGCGGCGCGCATCTTCCATGCCGACCACTGCTTCTTCGTGACCAACGGCACCTCGACCTCGAACAAGGTGGTGTGGCACGCCAACGTCGCCGCCGGCGACGTGGTGGTGGTGGACCGCAACTGCCACAAGTCGATCCTGCACGCCATCACCATGACGGGCGCGATTCCGGTGTTCCTGCGTCCGACGCGCAACCACCTGGGGATCATCGGCCCGATCCCGCTGGAAGAGTTCCATCCGGATAACATCCGCAAGAAGATCGAGGCCAACCCGTTCGCGCGCGAAGCCGTCAACAAGAACCCGCGCATCCTGACGCTGACGCAAAGCACCTACGATGGCGTGATCTACAACGTCGAGATGATCAAGAAGCAGTTGGGCAGCTATGTCGACACGCTGCACTTCGACGAAGCCTGGCTGCCGCACGCGTCGTTCCACGAGTTCTATCACGACATGCACGCGATCGGCCAGGACCGCCCGCGCAGCCAGGACGCGATGGTGTTCGCCACGCACTCCACCCACAAGCTGCTGGCCGGCATCTCGCAGGCCTCGCAGATCATCGTGCAGGAATCCGAGACCCGCAAGCTGGACCGCAACGTCTTCAACGAAGCCTACCTGATGCACACCTCGACCTCGCCGCAGTACGCGATCATCGCGTCGTGCGACGTGGCCGCGGCCATGATGGAGCCCCCGGGCGGCACCGCGCTGGTCGAGGAAAGCATCCGCGAAGCCATGGACTTCCGCCGCGCCATGCGCAAGGTGGAATCCGAGTTCGGCAAGAATGACTGGTGGTTCAAGGTCTGGGGGCCGAACCGCCTGGTGTCCGAAGGCATCGGCAACCGCGACGAGTGGATCCTGGAGTCGAACGACCACTGGCACGGCTTCGGCGACCTGGCCGAAGGCTTCAACATGCTGGACCCCATCAAGGCCACGGTCATCACGCCGGGGCTGGACATGTCGGGCAGCTTCGGCGAAACCGGCATCCCCGCCGCGCTGGTCTCGAAGTACCTGACCGAGCACGGCGTGGTGGTCGAGAAGACCGGCCTGTATTCGTTCTTCATCCTGTTCACCATCGGCATCACCAAGGGCCGCTGGAACACGCTGCTGACCGCGTTGCAGCAGTTCAAGGACGACTACGACCGCAACCAGCCGCTGTGGCGCATCCTGCCGGAATTCTGCCGCGACCACCGCCGCTACGAGCGCATGGGCCTGCGCGACCTGTGCCAGCAGATCCACGAGGCCTATCGCGAGCGCGACGTGGCCCGCCTGACCACCGAGATGTACCTGAGCGACATGGTGCCGGCGCTCAAGCCGTCCGACGCCTTCGCCCGCATGGCGCACCGCGAGGTCGAGCGTGTCGACATCGACCAGCTCGAAGGCCGCGTCACCGGCGTGCTGCTGACGCCGTATCCGCCGGGCATCCCGCTGCTGATTCCGGGCGAGCGCTTCAACCGCACCATCGTCCAGTACCTGCAGTTCGCGCGCGAGTTCAACGAACGCTTCCCGGGCTTCGAAACCTACATCCACGGCCTGGCCGACGAAGTGGGTCCGGACGGCGAGAAGCGTTATTACGTTGACTGCCTGATCGAAGACTGATCAGGTCCGGAGTCCCGATGTTCGATGTCGCCGTCCTCGGTGCCGGCGCCGCCGGCATGATGTGTGCCGCGGTCGCCGGCCAGCGCGGCTTGCGCGTGGTGCTGGTGGACCACGCCGAGCGCCTGGCCGAGAAGATCCGTATCTCGGGCGGCGGCCGCTGCAACTTCACCAACCTCGGCGCGGGACCCGCCAATTTCCTCTCCGACAACCCGCATTTCTGCCGGTCGGCGTTGTCGGGCTATACGCCGCAGGACTTCCTGGCGCTGCTCAAGCGCCACCGCATCGCCTGGCACGAGAAGCACCGCGGCCAACTGTTCTGCGACGATTCCAGCGAGTCCATTATCGAGATGCTGCGCGCCGAATGCGATGCCGGCGGCGTGCAGTGGCGCATGGGCTGCCAGGTGGCCGAGGTGGCCCATGGCGAGGCCGGCTTCGAACTGCGCACCAGCCAGGGCGCAATCCGCGCCGCCAAGCTGGTGGTGGCCACCGGCGGCATGGCGATCCCGCAACTGGGCGCCACCGACTTCGGCCTGAAGCTGGCGCGCCAGTTCGGCCTGAAGGTGGTCGAGCCGCGGCCGGCGCTGGTGCCGCTGACCTTCGACGCGGCGCAATGGCAGCCGCTGTCGGAGCTGTCCGGCGTGGCGCTGGAGGTCAATCTGGCGACGGGGCAAGGCAAGGCGCGCGGCGAGTTCCTCGAAGACCTGCTGTTCACCCATCGGGGTCTGTCGGGCCCGGCGATCCTGCAGATCTCCAGCTACTGGAAGCCGGGCGAGCCCATCGTCATCGACCTGGCGCCGGGGCGCGACCTCGCGGCCGAGTTGCTGGCGGCCAAGTCGGGCAACCGGCAGCAATTGCACACGGTGCTGGCCGGCCTGTGGCCCAAGCGTCTGGCCGACCGCTGGCTGCAATTGGCCGAGCAGGGCGGCAAGCCGGGCCTGGCGGCGCTGCGCCTGGCCGATGCGCCGGACAAGACCCTGCGCGCGCTGGCGCAGGACATCCACCAGTGGACCCTGGTGCCCAGCGGCACCGCCGGCTACAAGAAGGCCGAGGTCATGCGCGGCGGGGTCGATACCCGCGGCCTGGATCAGAAATCGATGCAGGCCCGCGCCACCCCTGGCCTGTACTTCATCGGCGAGACCGTGGACGTCACCGGCTGGCTGGGCGGCTACAACTTCCAATGGGCCTGGGCCTCGGGCGTGGCCTGCGGCAAGGCGCTCTAGGCGCTCCTGGCGCTTCACCCACGCTTTTCCCGCCCGTCGGCGCGGGCACGCTTCGTGCTGCCCGCCCAGGCCTGTCCCCTCCCATAGCCTGACTGCATGACAGGCATTGCGACGTTGTCGTTGTGATATCAAATAAAAATGCCTATCATTTGTATTTCAAAAAAATCAGACGCTTGCTACCGCCAGCGGCGTCGCCCGATGGAGACCGACTTGGCCTATACCTTGCCGCCCCTGCCTTACGCCTACGACGCGCTCGAGCCGCATATCGACGCGCTGACGATGGAGATCCACCACAGCAAGCACCACCAGGCCTACGTCAACAACCTGAACGCCGCGCTGGAAGGCGCCGGCATCGCCACCGACGAGCCGGTCGAGGCCCTGGTGGCGCGCATCGACCAGTTGCCCGAAGCCGTCCGTGGCGCGGTGCGCAACAACGGCGGCGGCCACGCCAACCACAGCCTGTTCTGGGCGGTGATGTCGCCGCGCGGCGGCGGCGAGCCCGACGGCGCGCTGGCCCGCGCCATCGATGCCGATATGGGCGGCCAGGCAGCCTTCCGCGATGCCTTCACCAAGGCGGCGCTGACGCGCTTCGGCAGCGGCTGGGCCTGGCTCAGCGTGACGCCGGACGGCAAGCTGGCGGTGGAAAGCAGCGCCAACCAGGACAGCCCGCTGATGCAGGGCAACACGCCGATCCTGGGGCTAGACGTGTGGGAGCACGCCTACTACCTCAAGTACCAGAACCGCCGCCCGGAATACATCGGCGCCTTCTACAATGTGATCGATTGGTCCGAGGTGGCGCGCCGCTACGCCGCCGCCGTGGGCTGAGCCGGCATTGCGCGGGGGCAGTGGATCATGAACACCTTCAGCCGTCATCGCATCCGGCCCGCGGCCACCAGCGTCAGCGTCTGGACGCTGGCGGTGCTGGTGGCCTGCCTGGGCCTGCACCAGATGTGGATCTATTTCGATGCCAATGCCCCGCATGTGGCCGACGCGCTGCTGGGCGGCATGGTCGCCGCCGGCGCCACCGCGGCGGGCACGCTGCCGATCCTGTTCGCGCGCACCATCCCCCAGAAAATGCAGGACAGCATGTTCGGCTTCGGCGCCGGCGTGATGCTGGCGGCCAGCGCATTCTCGCTGGTGGCGCCGGGCATCGCGGCTGCCGAGTCGCAGGGCGCGGGCCCCTGGGGCGCGGGCCTGACCGTGGGCGCCGCGATCCTGCTGGGGGCGGCGGCATTGCTGCTGATGGACCGGCTGCTGCCGCACGAGCATTTCATCAAGGGCCGCGAGGGCATCGAGGCGCACCGGCTGCGCCGCACCTGGCTGTTCGTCTTCGCCATCACGCTGCACAACCTGCCCGAAGGCCTGGCCATCGGCGTCGGCTACGCCGGCAACGACCCGGTGCGCGGCACGGCGCTGGCCACCGGCATCGCCATCCAGGACATCCCCGAAGGCCTGGTGGTGGCCGTGGCATTGATCGCCGCCGGCTACAAGCGCGCGTTCGCGGTGGCGCTGGGCATGCTGTCCGGCCTGGTCGAGCCGGTGGGCGCGGTGCTGGGCGCGGCCGTGGTGGGCTGGTCGGCGGCGCTGCTGCCGTGGGGCCTGGGCTTTGCCGCCGGCGCCATGCTGTTCGTGATCAGCCACGAAATCATTCCCGAATCGCACCGCAAGGGGCACGAGGTCTACGCCACCTGCGGGCTGATGCTGGGCTTCGTGCTGATGATGCTGCTGGACACCGCGCTGGGCTGACACGGGCGCGGCGCGGCGACCGGCCAGCGTTCACGGGTTCACGGATCAACAACGCAATCGCGTTTCGCGGTATGCTTTCGGCGCTGTCACGCATGTTGCGGGAGAGAGCGGCCGTTCGCGGCTGCCGCCGAAGGCGCAATTCGCCCGGAATCGCTCAGGTATCCCATACCGCGCATGCTTGCCCTGTCCCGGTTTTCACCGCGCGGACTCGGCAAAGCAGCACTCTGGAGAGACCTGGCGCCGCTGCCCAATCAGGGACATAGCGAGCAGCCCAGGCGCCGAAGGTGCAAACCCGCCACGCGGGGCAACTCTCAGGCAAAAGGACAGAGGGGCGGAAGATTCAGCCGTTGCGTGGGCGCATCCTGTCCGCCGGCGGCATTCCGTAACCCTGGCAACGCTGCCGCTCCGGAGTACCCGCGCATGTCCGCACCCCTCAAACGCACCCCGCTGGCCGACGAACATATCGCCTCTGGCGCCCGCATGGTCGACTTCGGCGGCTGGGACATGCCCCTGGCCTACGGCTCGCAACTGGAAGAGCACCATGCGGTGCGCCAGGACGCCGGCATGTTCGACGTCTCGCACATGCTCAACGCCGACATCGCCGGCCCCGATGCCTACGCCTTCCTGCAGCGGCTGGTGGCCAACGACGTCGCCAAGCTGACCGTGCCCGGCAAGGCGCTCTACACCTGCATGCTGAACCCGCAGGGCGGCGTCATCGACGACCTGATCGTGTATTTCTTCGCCGCCGATGAATGGCGCGTAGTGGTCAACGCCGGCACTGCCGACAAGGACATGGCCTGGATGCAGCGCGTCAGGCAGGCCGGCAAGTTCGACGTCACCATCACGCCGCGCCGCGACCTGGCCATGATCGCCGTGCAGGGCCCCAATGCCCGCGCCAAGGTCTGGGCCGCGCGCCCCGCCTGGCAGGCCGCCAGCGAGTCGCTGACCCCGTTCGTGGCCGCCCGCGTCGGCGACGACACCCTGGTGGCGCGCACCGGCTACACCGGCGAAGACGGCTTCGAAATCGTGCTGCCCGCCGCCGAGGCGGTGCAACTGTGGCGCGACCTGGCGGCCCAGGGCGTGCGCCCGGCCGGCCTGGGCGCGCGCGACACGCTGCGCCTGGAAGCCGGCATGAACCTCTACGGCCAGGACATGGACGAACTGACCCAGCCCGGCGAAGCCGCGCTGACCTGGACGGTGTCCCTGAAGAACCCCGAGCGCCGCTTCATCGGCCGCGACGCGCTGGAGCAGTTGGCCACGCCCGCCGCCTTCGTCGGCCTGAAGCTGCAGGAACGCGGCGTGATGCGCGCCCACATGGCGGTGCGCACCAAGAACGGCACGGGCGAACTCACCAGCGGCACCATGTCGCCGACGCTGGGCGTGTCGATCGGTTTTGCCCGCCTGCCGCAAGGCGTGGTCGCGGGCGACACGGTCGAGGTCGACATCCGCGGCAAGTGGGTGCCCGCCCTGGTGTGCAAGCTGCCGTTTGTCCGTAACGGCAAAGCCGTCGAACACTCGTAAACTCGAAGCTTCGCGCCGCTGGCCGGGCCCTCGGGGCAGGCCGCCGGCGCGAGGCGCGCAACACCATTTCCTTATCCGAATCCCCCCAGGAGTTCCCATGAGTCTGCCCACCGATCGCAAGTACACCGAGTCCCATGAATGGGTCAAAGCCGAAGGCGACGTGTTCGTCGTCGGCATCACCGATACCGCCCAGGACCAGCTGGGTGACCTGGTCTTCGTCGGCGACGTCAAGGTCGGCGCCAAGCTGAATGCGGGCGAGACCGCCGGCGTGGTCGAGTCGGTCAAGGCCGCCTCCGACATCTACGCGCCCGTGGCCGGCGAAATCGTCGCGTTCAACGACGAGCTGGAAAGCAACCCCAACCTGATCAACGAATCGGCCTTCACCGCCTGGATCTTCAAGATCAAGCCGGTCAACGCCGCCGATGCCGACAAGCTGCTGGACGCCGCCGGCTACGAAGCCGTCGCCAACGGCTAAGTCCGTCAGGGCGGGCGCGGCGCTGGCGCCGCCGCCCGTCCATGCATCACCGTCCGTCCCTCCCGACGACACCGCCATCCCGAGATCCCCCCCATGTCGCGCGCCCTAGACACCCACACCGACTTCATTTCCCGCCACATCGGCCCCTCCGACGCCGACCAGGCCGCCATGCTCGCCGCCATCGGCAGCCCCAGCCTGGACGCCCTGATCGAAGAAGTCGTGCCGCCCAAGATCCGCAGCCAGGCGCCGCTGGCGCTGCCGCCGTCGCGCAGCGAAGCCGACGTGCTGGCCGAACTGAAGCAGATCGCCGGCCGCAACAAGGTCTTCCGCAACTACATCGGCCAGGGGTACTACGGCACGCAGACGCCCAACGTGGTGTTGCGCAACATTCTCGAGAATCCCGCCTGGTACACGGCCTACACGCCGTACCAGCCCGAGATCTCGCAGGGCCGCCTGGAGGCCCTGCTGAACTACCAGACCATGGTTGCCGACCTGACCGGGCTGGACATCTCCAACGCCTCGCTGCTCGATGAAAGCACCGCCGCCGCCGAAGCCATGACGCTGGCGCGCCGCAGCGCCAAGTCGCAAAGCCCGGTGTTCTTCATCTCGCGCCACGTGCATCCGCAGACCATCGAAGTCGTGCGCACGCGCGCCGAGGGCCTGGACATCGAGATCGCCGTCGGCGACGAGGCCGAAGGCCTGCCGGAATGCTTTGGCGTGCTGCTGCAGTACCCGCACAGCACCGGCTCGGTGGCCGATTACCGCAAGCTGGCCGAAACCGCCCACGCGCAGGGCGCGGTGGTGGCCGTGGCCACGGACCTGCTGGCGCTGGCGCTGCTGGCCGCGCCCGGCGAATGGGGTGCGGACATCGCCATCGGTTCGGCCCAGCGTTTTGGCGTGCCGTTCGGCTTCGGCGGCCCGCACGCCGGCTTCATGGCCTGCAAGGACGCCTTCAAGCGCAACATGGCCGGCCGCCTGGTCGGCGTGTCCAAGGACGCCCAGGGCAACCCGGCGATGCGCCTGGCGCTGCAGACGCGCGAACAGCACATCCGCCGCGAGAAGGCCACCTCGAACATCTGCACCGCGCAGGTGCTGCTGGCCGTGATGGCCGGCATGTACGCGGTCTGGCACGGCCCGGCCGGCATCCGCCGCATCGCCGAGCGCGTGCAGCGCTACACCGCCATCCTGCGCGCCGAACTCGGCAAGCTGGGCATCAAGGTCGCCAACGACACCTTCTTCGACACGCTGCTGCTGGAAACCGGCGCGGCCACGCCCGCCATCATCACGGCCGCCGAGTGCGAGCACATCAACCTGCGCCGCATCGACGGTGCGCGCCTGGCCGTGTCGCTGGACGAGACCGTCACCGCCGCCGACCTGCAGGCGCTGGTGAACGTGTTCGCCGCCGGCCTGGAACGCGACGACGTCGAACTGGACATCGACGCGCTGGACGCCAAGGCGGCGGGTGGTATCCCCG